>CAZOEH010000053.1:0-7298 GCA_964578785.1 uncultured Desulfonema sp.
AATAGATCCGTAGCGTTCCACCGGGGCCGCCCCTGGACCACCCGCTATAAGAGAATCCTGGAGTTTCACATCGCCGTTCCCAAAGGCATGGTTGTCTGTATCGGAGAGGAAAAACTCTCCTCCGCTCATCCACTCGACGCCGCCGGCCAGAATGACATCGGCAAAGCCGTTCTTAATAAACTCATAACCCTCCATGATCGCGAGCATTCCCGAGGCACAGGCAATGGTATCGGAAAAGGCGGGGACCTCTTCGGGAAGTCCCATCATGAGGACAAGATTCCTGGCCGTATTGGCAACGATCGAATTCTGTTTAACATGCCCCATAATGACATAATCGTATATTGTGGGATTTATCTTTTTTTTGTTTCGATCCACCACGGCCTTTGTCGTCTGTCCCAGCAGATCCCCAAAGGGGACATCCCTGATCGTTCCACCATGTCTGCCGACGGCACTTCTGGCCATATCAACGATCACCACTTCTCTCATTACCGTAACCTCCTCAATATCCCCGCGTTCCGGAATAACCCGCCGGCTTTGGCCTGAAGGAATGCGCAACTTCAGAGGACTTTGTGCGGGTCGGCAGTCGTATTTCCGCAGCCGAAGAACCGCAGACTCTATGCCTCATTAAGTTTTGAAATAACTCATAATATTAACCACACCCCCGAGGTATTTAACTTGTCTCCTCTTTCGGAATTTCCTCCCTTTTCTTGCGAAGCCAGGGAATCAGGGGGAAGAGCAGAAGAGCAAGGGAGATAATCAGGGAAACCGCAGCCAAGGGCCGTGTAAAAAAAATAGAGAAATCTCCCTGGGATATAATCAGCGATTTGCGCAAGTTGTTCTCCATCATGGGGCCCAGGACGAACGCCAAAACCAGGGGGGCGCCCTCGTATTCAAACTTTTTCATCAAGTATCCCAAAATCCCGAAAATAAGCATGATATAGATGTCGAAGACCGAATTGCTTACACTGTAAACGCCGATTAGACAAAACAGGAGAATCAGAGGGAATAGGATCTTGTAGGGGATTTTAAGAATCTTCACCCAGATGCCGATCAGGGGAAGGTTGAGAATCAGGAGCATGGCGTTTCCCACATACATGCTGACAATGACCCCCCAGAAGATCTGGGGATTCTGCTTCATCAGCAGCGGCCCGGGAGTTACTCCATGAATCATGAAGGCCCCCAAAAGCATGGCGATAACCACATTGGAGGGGATGCCCAGGGTCATGAGGGGGATGAAGGCGCCTCCCGTGGCCGCATTGTTGGCCGCCTCCGGTCCGGCCACTCCCGCTATGGCCCCCTTCCCAAAACGCTCCGGCTCCCTGGATATCCGCTTTTCAACCGCATAGGAAATAAAAGATGAAATTACCGCTCCTCCCCCGGGAAGTATCCCCAGAAAGAAGCCCAGCAACGATCCTCTGGCAATAGGTCCCGTGCTGTCTCTCCAATCTTTGGCTGTAGGCAGGAGTCCCTTGAGGCTGGTCTTGACAATCTCCCGGCGTATGCCCTGTTCAATATTCAGCAGGACTTCGGAGATGCCGAACAATCCCATAACAATCGGCACCAAACCTATCCCATCGAGCAGTTCCAGCTTGTTGAACGTAAACCGCGGGCTCGCGCTGATGGAGTCGAGGCCGATCAGCCCCAGGACGATGCCGAAAGCAGCCATGATGAGGGCTTTGGACATCGATCCATGGGCCAGGTATGTGAGAATCGTCACGCCCATAACCATGAGGGTGAAATACTCCGGCGGCCCAAACCGGAGAGCGAATTGGGCCAGAGGAGGCGCCAACAGCATCAGACCAATGACGGAAAGGGTGCCGGCAATAAAGGATCCGAATGCCGCCATGCCCAGAGCAGGCCCGGCGCGGCCCTGTCGTGCCATCGCGTAGCCGTCAAGACAGGTGACCACGGAGGCCGCTTCTCCGGGTATATTGACCAGAATGGAGGTCGTTGATCCCCCATACATAGCGCCATAATAAATGCCGGCCAGCATGATGATGGCCCCTTCCGGCGTTGAATTAAAAGTAATGGGCAGGAGAAGAGACATAGCTCCCACCGGTCCGATTCCAGGCAAAACACCCACCAGTGTCCCGATGAATACCCCTATGAAGCAATAGAATAGATTCATGGGTTGGAGAGCAACAGAGAAACCGATCCCCAGGTAATTAAACAGTTCCATGTTTTATCACACTCCCAGTAAACCCTGCGGAAGTTGACACCCCAGCCAGAGTCGGAAGAGTCCATAAGTAGCCAGGGTGCAGACGATGGCCCCCATAATGGCCCACGACCATTTTTGGGGTTCGACGGCCTTAAAAAGGAAGATGAGCAGCAAGATGGTGGTCAGGATGAATCCTAGAGGAGTAAGGACATAGGCATAGATGAAAAGCGCCGCCATGACGGAGACGAGTTTCTTCCAGCGGATTTCCGTCCACAAAACTTTCAACTCTCCTTTTGGATCTTTTCCCCGGACTGCCTTGATAAAGATGATCAGCGACAACCCGATCATGAAAAGACCGACCCAGAAAAACATGAATCCTGATCCCGGATCATGCAGGCTTCCCATATCCAGGTCATATCCACCATAAGAGATCCCGATGCCCATCGCCATCCAAAACAGCGAGCTGATGATGTCTCTACTTTTCACCTCGACCTCGACCTCCGTCTACGCTCTAAAAATCTAATCCTTTTTATGAGGCTGGTATAGTCTTTGGTATTTTTGTACATGGGTACCATATAAAACTTATCCAGCGTTTTCTGGAAGGCCGGGTCCTCCATGCCTTTCTTGAAAGTGTCGTGCAGAATCGAGACCACCTTGGGGTCCATTCCCTTGGGCCCGGCAATGCCAAAGGGCGAGGAGGCAACTATACCATAACCCAATTCTTTCAGGGTAGGGACATCCGGCCATTTTTTGTTCCGCTCACTCGCCCAGATGACCAAGAGGCGAAGATCGCCGGATTCAACATTGGGTGCCCATCCGGACGTTTCGGCGCCGACCATGATATGCCCTCCCAGCACGGCCGTAATTACATCGATCCCACCTTTGGATGGAACATGAATCCATTTGATGTCCTCCTTACGGGCAATTTTTTCCATAGTCACATGTTGCAAGGTGCCCACTCCCGGCGTAGTATAAGTAACCTTGCCCGGATTGGCTTTGGCGTAAGCGACTAGTTCTTTCATGGTTTTCCAAGGGGCGTCCTTCTTGACGACGATGCCATACGTATAGCCCGAAAGGTTAATGATATATGTGAAGTCCTTTAGCGGATCCCAGGAAGCTTTCATTATGTGTGGCAAGCGCAGGACGCCAAGGGGAATCTGAGATAATGTATAGCCATCGGGTTTGGCAGTGGCCGCCATGGTGGCCGGTCCCACGGTACCACCACCACCGGGTTTGTTTTCCACGATCACCGGTTTTCCTAGATGCTTGCTTGTGGTCTCTGCCAGTACCCGAAAGCACACATCCGTACTTCCACCGGCAGACCAGGGAACAATCACGGTTACCGGTTTGGCTGGAAAGTCCTCAGCTATTGCGGAAAAGGCGAAAAGCCCACAAAACATAAATAGTGCGCACAATAAAACCCCTTTTTTTAACCTGTCCATGATTTTCCTCCTTGAATTATAGTTATGATTCGTGGATCGAGTCACATACACATTCGCAAGGGAATAATTAAGACCCTCCACCTATACAAGACGCTTATTTTCTATGCAAAACCTAACCCCCTGCATGACCTTGAGCAGATAGCGGTCGCGAGCCTTCAGAACTTCGGTAATTTCGCGGTCGCCGTAGTCATAGAAGCCTTTTCCAGTTTTAACGCCTAAATGGCCGTTCTCGATTTTTGAATAAATGGCTGCCGGTTTATTGTCGAGGGGAGGATCAAAGAAGTTTTCGTCAAGCAGATTTCGAGCACTGAGATCCAACCCGGTAAAATCGTAACGTTGGACAAGGCCCAGAACCATCATTCTTGGGGCAAGGCTTGCCTTTGCGGCAAGATCCAGGTCCTCCTGACTGATGTACCCGCCGTCCAACAGAAATAAGACTTCCCGCCCCATGATGCGCTGGATGCGGTTTATAATGAAACCGGGCACATACTTCTCCAGCACAATTGGTATCTTCTTCAGTTTTTTCAGAATCGCAAGCGTAGTTTCAATAGTGGCAGGCGATGTCCGGGGTCCCTTTACAACTTCAACGAGAGGTACAATATGGGGCGGAGCAAACCAGTGAGTGATAATCGTCTCCCCGGCTCGGCCGGGAGGCATAAGCTCGTAAATATTGAGGCTCGAAGTGTTGCTCCAGATCAGGCTTCCTGCCGGGGCATGCAGATCGATCTGCTCATATATATCCTGCTTGATCGTTCTGTTTTCACTAATCGCCTCGATAATGATCTGGGCGCCGCTGACTGCCGACTTCAGTGAATCGGCGTAATCGATATTTGCCATGGCGGCCGCCGCTTCCTCCTTGGAAACGAGATTAAATTCAATCATCGTTTCCAGCATTCCTTCGATAACCTGCCCACATTTGATGGAGGCTGTCGGATCGACGTCATAGCCTGTCACCCGGTAACCGGCCTGGAGAAAGACCTCGGCCAAACCAGGCCCCATCGTGCCCAAGCCGATGACGGCAATCTTCTTAATCTCTTCTGAATTCATCTCGATAAACCTCCCAATAGTTCAGATCCGGGTTCTACGCCTTGCTAAGCCCCAGATAAAGTCTGGCTTCATCCGGAGTGGCCGGCTCCAGTCCCAGTTCTCTGGCGATGCGCACGATTCTTGCCACCAGTTGAGCGTTACTTTGAGCAAGCTCGCCTTTTTTGTAAAAAATATTGTCCTCCAGGCCTACACGCGCACAGCCACCCAAAATCATCCCCAGCGCAGCGATGCCAGTCTGCGCTGAGCCGACTCCGGTGCTGTTGAAAATGCTGCCCCGCGGAAGTTTTTGCACAATGGAGAAAAGAGTCTCCGGTGTGGCCGGTTCGGCGCCCTGGTATTTCATACCCAGCACGATATTTATGTAGTAGGGTTTCCTGACTTGCCCCTGCTCTACCAGCCTATGGACCTCTGAGAGCATGGCATGGCTGTAGACCTCCATTTCCGGCTTGATGCCCCGCTTTGCCATTTCGCTCAGAAAATAATCTATTTCCTGGGGCATGTTGGACCAGGGTATGCCCTTATATGGACCGGCCACTCTCATTAGAGAGCCCATATTGAGTGAAGCCATCTCCGGCTCAGCCCGCAGGCAATGGATTCTTTCCTCCTGGGTCAGGTTGGGGCCACCGCCGGTGCTGTCTTGAATGATGATATTGCACTTGGCTTTAATCCGATTATGAATGTCTTGAAAGACAGTGATATCGGATGTATTTTCGCCATTCTTATCGCGGGCGTGAATGTGGCAAACGGCCGCCCCCTCGTTAAAACAGGCATAGGCCGAATCGGCAATCTCCGGCGGTTGTTCCGGCAAGTTGGGATTGAGACTCTTTTTGGTTAAAGCGCCTGACTGCGCCACCGTAATAATCGTCTTTCCCGCCGGTATTCCATTTCCTGTCATTTTAAACAGTCCTCCTTGAATAGTTCTGCCAAAGCCCAATACAAATCCAGTAACTTTCTGAAAACGTTTGCATCATGTCGAAAAAAAAAGTCGGGAATATCCCGACCATTTTTTTATCCTCTATTCTCTCCAGGCTCGCGTCGAGTCTCTGATGATCAATTCGGATGGGATTACAACATGTTTTTCCGGGCAATGACCGTTTTCGATCAATTGGATCAACATTTGGGACGCGGTCTGGCCGATCTGCGCCGCAGATATCTTGATGGTTGTCAAGGCCGGTTGATACAAATCGAGGAGATCCGATGAGCCTATCGCTACAACCGATATATCTTCTGGTATCTTCAGGCCGCGGGTGTTGATCTGACTCAGGGCGCCGGGGGTTACCGAATCGTTGATGCAGATGACAGCGCTCGGACGGTCCGGTAAATCAAGAAGACGTCCCATCATGCGAAAGCCGTCGGTCTTGGAAAAGTCGCTCTCGACTATGTATTTGGGATCATAAGTCAATCCATGATTCTTAAAGGATAACTGATAAGCTTGGAACCGCTCGACGGAGTATTTTGAGTTCATCGTCCCGAGGATGAAGGCTATTTTTCGATGCCCTAGGTTGAATAAATAATCCATGGCTCGATAAACGCTCTTGGAATTTTCTGAATTTACGGAAGGAATATCGATTTTTGAATTATCCAAAAAACCGGGAATCAACACAGACGGGACTTTTTTTTCTTCCAGATCAATGATAAGTTCGTCATCCAGGCGATTGCCGATCACGATGATCCCATCAACCAGGCGGCGTAAATACAAGGCAATGTAGCTTTTTTTTTCGTTGATACTCAGCATCAGGTTGTAGTCGTGCTTCATTGCAACCTCGCTGATTCCCATAAATACTTGGGAATAATAAGGATTCTGGAAAGCAAATTCACCGGTGCGAGTGATGATAATTCCCAGGATGCCCACCCTGTTCTTCACCAGCGCCTTGGCGGAAGAGTGCGGAAAGTAACCCGTGTCTTTGGATATTTTGTGAATTAATTCCCGGATATCCGCCCTGACACCCTTCTGATTGTTCAGGGCGCGGGAAACCGTTGAATAAGACACGCCGGCCCTCTTCGCTATTTCTTTGATCGTCGTCAACAAAACACCCCGCCTGTTTATTCCAGAATGGTTAATTCCATACTGCAAACGTTTGCAGGTTGTCAAGCTTTTTTATAATAGTCGCCGGAAGGTCGATTTTGACATCACAAAAGGTTGTATTTCGGGAGTTTATGATAACGCGCGGTCCGGGAGATCCTCATTTTTTTCTCTGTCTCCCGTGGTTATTCGACATCGTTTTGCCTTTCCGGCAAAGATGTTGAGCGGGTCGTCAAGGGAAAACATCGTCCTGTCTCACCTTATAAATACCGGGTATAGGACCTTGCCTCATCAACAGGGTGCAAATTCGGGATATCTTATGTCCTCCTTGTCAATTGCAAACAGCAAATTATATTATCTAATTAGTCAAAGAGGTTATAGAGTAGGCCTGCTAACAGCGAACTTCTCCAGCTTGTATTCAGCATCTGTTTCGGCAATCTCTCTCCTTCCGAAGGCAGGAGAGAGATTGCCGAAACAGATGCTTTTGCTGAGTGTCATATGTTAGGATTTCTGGTGCTAAGATGCGGCGGGCGGTTCATTATAATTCAGGAGCGTTTGACGGAATGAGACAGGCAAAAACCAGTAGCTCACTGTCCGTATTTCTTATCTGATGCTCTTCATTGCCCGG
>CAZOEH010000053.1:7308-12293 GCA_964578785.1 uncultured Desulfonema sp.
CTTCCGGCTGCAACAGGAGTCCAATTACCGTTATTATAAACTTCACCGGTTCCTGAATGAATAAATATTTCATGTTCCCACTCATGCGAATGCCGTGGCGAACATCCTGAAGCAGATACTTCAAAAATCCGCATGCAAAAATTTTCTGCGCCGTCGTTTTTACCGATAACAACCCGTCCCGCTATTCCTTTAGCCGTTCCGCTGTCAAAAATAACAGGTTTGACATCTGTGTACTGTATGATTTTCATAAGCTCCCTCTGAGAGACCTTTGCATAATGCCCCCTTTTGCCCGATCACTGTGTCAGGCTCAAATTTTAATCCTCGAAATACTTCAAAGTATTCCTGTGGTTAAAATAATCGCCTTCCTTGTGCTTGGTCAAAATTGGACGTTCTTCAAAGGTCTCTCTTTTTAGTTTGAAATAATTAACTATGCCGGAAATCCGTTACAAGATAGCAGCGATCAGCCAGCCCTGTTTCTCTGTTCTCTTAAAAAGACATCCAGCGCTTCAATTATGACTACGGCGATTGTTGTCTTGTTCGCCGATGCATAAGACTCGACTCTTTCAGCAAGCCGGCAGGGAATTTTAATTTTAAATTACTGTGTTAAATCAGCACATTGATCATGAAAGCTTTCATTTTCCATATATTATTCTCCATCCTTTGAACATGATGAACTCTTAAAAACCTGTCGATTAAGAAGCTGCATGGAAGGTAATATACTACACAATACATAGTTATGGCGAGAGTTTTTTATAACCTTCTCTAAACTTAACGCTTTCTTGATTCCCCTGACTTCCGGAGGGATTAGGACCCACCCCTTGCGCTGCCTCAAGTCATTCCTGTGAAAAGAGAGGTTCTTATTTATAAATAATTAACATGACCTGAATAATTTTCTAACAGACCATCTTTATCTTCCATCTTTAATAGAAAACAAATTTTTATTTTTAACCGATGAAACATAAAGAAAATTTAGAGATTAGGTTTTAATAATTTTACTTCGACAGAGAAGAAGGAAGTTCGTAACAATAATATGATTAAAGGAGTAGGCAGCATATGACCCAATTAATTAACGAAAGCTGGCTTTCTCGAATTGCTCATATTGATTATGCATTTCAGCCCATTGTCAATATTCATTCAGGGGTTTGTTATGGATATGAAGCGCTGTTGCGTAATTATGAAGCGGCAGGTTTTTCATCCATTTTCGAGCTTTTTGATACGGCATATCATGATCACGTTCTGCATGCAATCGATCTGCAACTTCGCGAAAAAGCCATAACCAAATTTTCGCAACTGGAATGGAAGAATAAAGTCAAACTGTTTTTCAACCTCGATAATCGTGTATTGAACTCCGCGGATTACAAACCCGGAAACACACTCAATACACTGAAATATTCTGATCTGTCCCTGGATGCGGTCTGTTTTGAAATTTCAGAACGGCACGAACTGGATCATAATCAGGAATTAGCAGATGTTCTGAATAATTACCGGGCTCAGGGATATAAAATAGCGGTTGATGACTGCGGCGCCGGATTTGCCGGATTGAAACTGCTGTATTACATCCGACCGGATTTTATCAAAATAGACCGCTTCTTTATCAAGGATATTACCGACGATCTAAACAAGCGAATTTTTGTCTCGAGCCTTGTCAATCTTGCGCATATTCTGGGCAGCATAGTTATTGCCGAAGGTGTTGAAACAGTGAAGGAATTTTATAGTTGCCGAAATATCGGGTGTGACCTGATTCAGGGTTATCTGGTTCAGCGACCGGCGGTCGATATCGGCATGCTTCAAATCGGTTATGAACACATTAAGTTGCTTAGCGAAGAGGAACAGCGAAAAGACAAATCCAGCGATAAAAAACTTATTGATATGCAGATGGAATACATCGAGCCGGTGTTAAGCTGTGCTAATGTTTTTACTGTATTTGAAAAGTTCAAAACCAATCAAAACCGCACATTTTTTCCGGTCGTCAACAATAACCAAGAACCGATAGGTATTATCAGTGATAAAAGCTTCAAGGATTATTCCTTTTCACGCTTCGGCAGCCAGTTGCTTCAGAATCCGGCAATCGGAAAAAACCTGAACAGGTTTATCTCCAAGTTTCCGATTACCGATATTCACACACCAGTGGAAAAGATCCTGGAAATATACACTCAGAATGAACATATCGAAGGAATCATCATTGTAGATAACCTCAAATACAAGGGGTTTCTGAATGCACATTCCCTGTTGCAAGTGCTGAACGAAAAAAATCTGATCATCGCCCGGGATCAGAATCCACTGACCAAACTGCCCGGTAACACTCTGATTCACAAATATATCTCGGAAGCTCTTTTAGAAACCGATATCCCACATTTTATGGTGTATTTCGACTTTGACAATTTTAAACCCTATAATGACACTTATGGATTCCGTCAGGGAGATCGGATTATTCTGCTTTTTTCAGAATTACTTAAAACCCGGGCTCAAACTATCAACGGATTTGCCGGTCACATTGGCGGTGATGACTTTTTTTTGGGGGTTAAAGGCATGGAACCGAGAGAATTGTACTCAAATGTTCAGAAACTGATCGGTCGGTTTAAGAACGATGTGTCAAGTTTCTATGATTCGGAAGCCATAGCAAATGGATGTATTTTAGCCAAAGATCGGGATGGGAGAAAAGCCTCCTTTCCTTTATTGACAGTCAGCGCAGTCATTCTGGAACTTCCGGCTCCCAGATCATTTATTTTTTCTGTCGAGGATATCGGGAAAAAAATGGCAGATAAGAAAAAATCCGCAAAAAAAAGCGTGGAAAAAATATGTGCTGTCCGGTTGAACGACGCGAATGAACTGGTCATTATTTCAAATGAATCGTTGAATGGTAAATCTTCATCCGGGCATTTACACCAGTTGCAACCGAAAATTGACTTGAGTGAATTCAACTCCCCCATACTCCCGTGATGCGGTTTTTTTAAATCAGGATTGATAGATTGAAGGCTTACATAATGCAGGGCCTTGCTTCGTAAAAAGCAGGGGAAAATAGTAAAGCGTAAATCCTGATAACGAAGAAAAAATTATTCGTTCTGAATGCATATTTACTGAGATGTTTTTTTACATTGATCATCCATATCTGGACAGTTAAAACAATGTCATGAGTTATCTCATCGAAAAAATACAGGGACAGAAGATTTGTGCTCATATCAATTTGGAAAAAGGCGAACGCTCCGACCTGGCAGAACTGGCGGCTCATTTTCTGTAACTCATGAAAGGATACAAATGGCTCTGAAAAAAGTTAATGATGCCACGACCCCTGAATTTAATGGTCAGTACGCCAACGGATTTCCCGGATATGCACATGAACTGCTCGATATTCTCGGCATTGACTCGGTGACGGATGAAAAATTTATTCGATCGCTTCCCTTCTCTCTCAACGATATAACGGCAGGAGTAGAAAATGAACTTCAGACAGCAGTGATAGGGAAAAAAGAGGATGTTGATCTTCCCATGACCGTCGGGCACTCCCGCTATTACCGGAACCTTCTCCGGCGCGCGGAATCCGGCGATATGCCCCGAAGCACTGTTTCAATGCTTGAAAAATATCTTAATAACAATCCAGGAGATATCTGGGAAAACAGCTGGGTCAGGTTCCCGGCTTCGGCTGTCAGTCAATACGCCGCTTCCGTGTTTGCAAGGGACCTGCTGGCAGATAAAAAAAATTCCGGAAGTCCTAACAGATGCGATGCGAATAAGTTCGTATTTCTGCAGAATAAGGAAAAATTTTTCAGAATTCCCATCAGTTATTTATTGAAACTGGCTTTGGCAGACGCCGTCGGCGCGGATTCCGATCTCCATCCGGCAATAAAAAGAACCGGCGAAAAGGTCATGGAGCATTTTCTGAATGATAACACTTCGCCCGAAACATTTTCTTTTTATCCGGCAAATCTGGAATGCAAACAGGGAAAAGGCATTATTGCCGAGACGCTGAAACGGTATTTGCTGACGCAGTGTCTCATACTGTATGCCAACAATAAATTCCGGCTTATGGAAAACGGTCAGAAAGCAGTGGTTTATTTTGCACCGCATCCGCATACCCGGCAGAAGCATCTTAATGATCTGATTTCCGATTCGTTTTACCGGGAACTGTTTATGGGTCCATGCCTTTCAGGATGGGATAAAGGCGAGGCCAAACACGGTTACATGAATCTGTGTCATCTGGTATTGTCCCGGAGTCAGTTGAATGCAGTTGCCAAACTCAGGGAAGCCGGGATCATCTCCCGGAATCTGGTAGTGCTTCCCAACATGTCCAATATAAGTCTGGCAAATAACGGCACGCATATCAGTCTTGGAAGCCGCAAACTAACGGAATTGCTCAGCAACAGGAGATCGGGGTTCGGAGCGGATCATGAAAAATATATCGGTGATCTCGCAATCAAGATCATTGAGCATTTTCTGCCTTTGTTTGTCGGCATATACAGCGCTGCGCCGTACCGTCTGGATTACCGGTATTTCCATCCTGAAACCGCATTGGGTTTTCTACCCCATGAGCTTGATTTTACGCATCTCCGCATGTTATGGCGCAGATGGAAAAAGAAAGCGCAGCTGGCAATTTTCGGCATTACTGTTACGCCATTCGGTCCCGAATGGCTGGATTGCCAAATGAGCCGAATAATGGGGCTTAACGGCGATTTTATAAATGATTTCAGGTTAATTGATTATCCTGTTTCGCTTCTAAGCTCTGCTGAAAGCCCCGGGCTAGACGGTACGCCCGGAAACGACAAACGCCTGAAAAAAGACCTCGCCGACATGGGCATATTCGATCCAGCGATGCCGATGTATCTGCTGTACCGCCTTAGGGAATATGCGGCCAAAGGGTTTTCCGGTTTTGAAGGCAGATATTACAGCCTGTTTGAAAATCTTACGCAAGATATGGGATACGCGGTATCGTTGCAGGCTTTGATTACGGCACTGGCGTTCAAATACATTCTAAAAGGCGAAATCATCCATTT
>CAZOEH010000054.1:0-12085 GCA_964578785.1 uncultured Desulfonema sp.
CCCGCCACAATCAAAACCGCAATCGTCGCCTCCAGAATATGAATCCAACCCCTTTTGTTAATTTTCTTTCTAAAATTAACAATCGAAACATCTCTGATGTTACTTTTATTCATCAGTTTATCAGAACTTTATATTTTAAATATCTACCCCTCGCCACAGAGAACCTGCCAAGATTTGACATACAAGCCGATTAATGAGATATATTAAATCATGAAAAGCCATAAATCGCATTTAAATGAAGATAAGCAATCGGAAGTTAGCGACAAACGCCTCCTTAATATAGAAGCAACATTAAACCTTATTCCATATGCTGGCGGATTTCTTTGCCGTAAGGAAAAACCTTCCAGAAGATTGGCCCGAAAAAATTATCAACGCAAAATATAAAAATTCGGCATGCTTATGAATTTTTCTTTCTGCAAACAAAGAAAATAGATTTTTCCTCTATCCTCAGCGTATCTTTTGCAGAAAGATAATCTTGGATTTTATAGGTCATTTCTTTAGTAAATTTCTTCTTTTCTTCCAGCACTATTTCTTTCTTAAAATATTCTACGCATTGCCTTTTATTCTTAAAATCGTAGTATGTTGTCAGTTTTTTTTCTCTTACATCAAAGAGCTTCATTAACATTTCTTTAAGCTCGTTTCTTTTTATTTTTATTTTCGCCTTCCTATTTGGAGAGAGAGAATTAAGAATCTTGACATATTCACTGCTTTCATCAGCCTCCTCAATCAACAAAATCCCATTATTCTTTAAAATTCTATTAAACTCCTTGATACTCTTTGCTTTACTTCTTGAATAATGCAACCCACCCCAAGGGGAAACTATCACATCAAAGTAATCCTTCGGATAATCTGTTTTGGAAATTTTACCAAACCTAAAATCTATTTTTGTTTTTTTCTTTTTGCAGTAATTAATAATATTACGACTTTCGTGAATAGCGGTAATTGATTTTGCATATCTCAATAATTTAAAGGCAATATGTAATACCCCATAAGAACCAAGCATCAGAACATCCTTGTTTTCGACTTTTCCCAATTTCAGAATTTCGCTTATTTCCCTATCATCTTTATCATAAACATTACTTGAAAACCACCTGCCTAACTCTTTATCCTTCATATTACTTGATATATTTTATATTTTAAATATCTACCCATCGCCACAATCAAAACCGCAAACCCGAAGACTTTAAATAAAAATATCGCATAATAATAATATGATAACAAAGAAAAAAGAAGCGATACCTATTTCAAAAATTAAATCCCCAGACCAACGAAGTAAAAAATTTATTTTAGTCCCATTTTGTCTAATCTGTCAGGCTTTTCAGGCTCAAGGAATTGTTAGACATGGCTACTCAGCCACAATAAAACCAATAATTGAAGAAATATTACGACAAGACATAAATATAATCCAGATGCCTTGCCCAGAAAGTCAGCTCGGTGGATATAATAATGGACTAAAAAGAGGACCTAAGAGTATAGAAAAATATGATACACCGGAATTCAGAGAAATTTGCCAACGGCTGTCTTTAGAAGTTTCCGAGATGATAAAGGCAATTTTGGCAAACGGCTATGAAATTGTAGCAATTTTGGGAATTGAATATTCGCCATCATGCTCAACAAAAATTCAATATTCATCAAGGGGGGCTTTCCATAGACCCGGCATCTTCATCGAAGCTCTAAAAAACAATTTAGATAAAGAAAAAATAAATATACCTTTCATTGGAGTAAACCGAAAAGCAATAAGGAAAGCTATGGAAGAATTAAAACGAATAACCGCCATTCAGTCTCCAGCTTAACCCACGGCACAACTGATTTTAGCTGAGGGGTTTCGCTGCGTAAAAAAACCCGCAGTGTACAAAGGGAACGTACATATGAAGTTTTTTACCAAGAAATCGCAGGATAAAATCAGTTGTAGGAGAGCAGGGAGCTTGAATCTATTTAGTAGAGATTGTCGGCTCTTCTCCACTTCGCGACCCCCTAAGCACCCAAACCTTAACTTAGGGCTGCTGGGATTCCTCCCTCTGACCCGATTCATCAAGGCAAGATCAAAGAGGACAAAGCATCAACGTCAAAACGACAACGTGCTGAACTTCATCTTACTACCCTGCCTTGCGGTCCGCCATAAGCCCATTTGCGAAAAGCGTGGGGCTAGCACGCCGACCTACCTACAAAATAACCAGTCAAAATATCTTTATAAAATTACGCCCGATGAGAAATCTTTCTTTTTTCAATAACATTTTTAGTCTTAAAAGAAAGCAAGAACAACGAAAACATCAACACCCCAAACACGACAAAAATAAATTCAAAAGGCAAAACCAACAGAACAATCGAAGCCAAAAATCTACCAGTGAACCCGCCAAAATCGACAGCAGTATTGTAAGGTGCATAAAATCTATACTCCTCGTTGCCCTTAAGAATATCGAAAAAATAAGCCTCCGTAGTAGGCTCTAACATCGCCATCCCAACGCTGGCAAGAACAACCAACCCCATCACAAGGTAAATATTGGAAGCAAAAAGGAAACAAGCAAACGCAACAAGCGAGGTCAGGAGATATCCTCTTTTAAAAATTTTCTTAAACCCATGTTTTCCCGCTCTCTTGGAAAAATAATACTCCGACAAAATTAAAGGTACCGCCGCAAAAAACAAGAAACCGCTAATCCACGCCTCATTTAATCCCGAATGAATCATTCTCAAAGGCACGAACAAATAAACCAGCCCCCACCACATCGAAACCCCAGAACCAATAAGATAAGCATAGGTTCTCTCCTTGTTCTTAAAAAAATTTTGAATTTAAGGCATACGGGACAGTTATCGCTAAAATCATTGAAATTAATGTGTCTTTCAAGGATGTTGCTGGTATCATCAATTGATTCGGCATAATCTGCCAATTCCCCATAAACCACCGGCATACTCCCTGCAAGATAAGTATCTGCTTAAACTTGACATACAAGCTGATAAATGCAATAAACCAAGCCAAGAAAAGCAAATTTTTATTTGTTTTTATCTGATTTCGCCTTCCTCGTTTTTTAAAAAGTATTTCACACAAAAAAATTTCTTGACATTATCCGAAGCCATGATAAGTTTTCGCCATAAGAGAAACTATTAAGCAATGATGGGTGTATTTCGTGTATAAAAGAAACTTATATATAAAAAAAATCCTTCCCTTTATCGACAAGCCGGTCGTTAAAGTAATCACAGGGATGCGCCGGACAGGCAAAAGTTGTTTTCTGAAATTAATCATTGATGAACTTCTGGAAAGTAAAGTTAATATAAAAAACATTGCTTACATTAATAAAGAATCTTTGGATTATGACTTTATTCGGGATTACAAAGATCTGAATCGTTATGTGAAAGATGCTTTCGCCGGAGTCAAGGGCAATAAATATCTGTTTGTGGACGAGGTGCAGGAAATAGAAAGGTGGGAAAAAGCTGTTTCTTCATTTTTTAGCAATGGGGATATGGACATCTTCATTACCGGTTCCAACGCGCATTTACTTTCCTCTGAAATTGCCACGCTGCTGTCAGGGAGATATATTGAAATACCTGTCTATTCTCTAAGCTTTGAAGAATTTCTTCAATTCAGAGGAGATAAGACGACCGGCAAAGCCGAGGAATTTTCAGTTTATCTGTGGGCCGGTGGATTTCCGGCGATTCATCACTTTGATTTTAACCGGGAAGTTGTCTATCAGTACATCGCTTCAATTTATAATACCATTCTTTTAAAAGATATTATAAAAAGAAACAATGTCCGCAATGTCACCCTTCTGGAAAATATAACTCACTACATTTTTAATAATATCGGCAGTATTTTTACAGCCAAAAAGGTTTCCGACTATCTGAAATCGCAAAGGCTTAAGGTCGGCGTTGAAACTGTGCAGAACTATATTTCATATCTTACATCAACATTTGCGGTATTTAAAGTGCCACGGTTTGATATCAGGGGAAAACGGCTGCTTGAAATTCATGAGAAATACTACTTGGGCGATGTTTCCTTGCGGCATGCCCTGTTGGGATATCGTGAAGGCGATATTTCAGGGGTGTTGGAAAATATTGTTTTTCTTGAATTAAAAAGGAGGGGATATCAGGTTTATATCGGAAAACTTGATAACAGGGAAATTGATTTCATCGCTGAGAAGGAGAGCCGTAGAATCTATATTCAGGTGGCTTATCTTCTGGAATCCATGCAAACTGTTGAAAGAGAGTTTAGCGTTCTAAAGGCAATCAATGACAATTATCCGAAGTATGTGGTCAGTATGGATGTCATATGGGGTATGGATGCTGACGGAATTCAACGGATTAATCTGGTTGATTTTTTATCAAACCCGGAAATATAAAAACTGATTACAAATCTGATAATATGCCTCTTCACTGGTTATCATTTTCATACTTATTCATTAGAAGTCGTTTCAAAACCCCATCTGATGTCTGATAGCTGTGTTGCAAGCCTCTTCAAAATGCTCACATACTATCGTGTATGCTGCTCTTTTTCATCGGCTTGCGCCTTGCTCTCAAACCTGATCCGAGGTTTTGAAATGACTTCTATCTATATGCAAAACTTTTTGATACATATCTTCTTTTATTATAGGAAATAAGATTGTTTTTGAACCGATATGATTTTTAATCCTGATTTGCACCCGGCAGCTTCTCAAGGACTTCCTTAAAGGCTTCATTCCTGAGTTTTTCAGATGCCTGCTTTATCCCTTTTTCGGCTTCCTGTTTTGCTTTTTCAAGAATCAGTTCGCTTTCAAGCTCTGCTTCCTTGATGATCCCGGCCTTTATAATTTCTCCATTTCTTGCGATATTTTCTTCGGCATTGGCAATAAAATTTTTTTTCTCGTTTATTATCGTCATCGTTTTTTCAATCTCGTCTGAGATTTTTTCTTTTTCAGTTTCAAGGCGGGAAAGCTCAGAAGGTGTGACTTTTTTACGGCTTTTTATAAAATCCATATGCGGTTTTACGGCGAATTTAACAAGGAGTAAAACAACGATAAGCAGATTGACCCACACGATGATAGAATCTGTTCCCATTTTAAAATCCTTTGCGATTTCCCGTTTAAAGGGTAAGAAGCCCTGCCGGATTATCAGCACAGGCGGGCTTTTTCAATATAATAAAGAGTAACATAAACAGCAATATAATCCGGCAGAATCTGTTTACATAAAGGAAGTCTTGGGGAGAGCAACAGATATATTTGATTGGGATATTTACAATCATGCATGCCTTATGTTAGTTATGGTCCATAATATTTTAACTGATTTACCGCGATATGGAAAGGAACGGAGAAAAGAATGCTTTTTCCGGCATTGGAAAAACTTAAAAAATTTTATAGCTGTTTTTCAGGTGACGATAATGTTCTCATATTAATTAATGCCGATCCGGACGCTATCGCAAGCGCAATGGCTGTAAAACGGCTTTTATGGCGCAGGGTAGCAGGTGTGACCATATCAAGAATAAATATTATAAAACGGCCGGACAATCTTGCAATGATAAGGCTTCTCGGGGCTAACCTAGTTCATATCGAGGAAATAGATAAAGATAAATATTCGCGCTTTGTGATTGTCGATTCCCAGCCGGAGCATAACGAAGCATTTGCCGGGTTTAAATATGACGTTGTTATTGATCATCATCCTGAAACGGCTCCGGATGCGCAATTTGTTGACATACGTCCCTTGTATGGCGCAACTGCAAGCATAATGACCGAATACCTGAGGGCGGCAAGAATAAAACCCTCGTATAAACTTGCAACAGCTTTGTATTATGCCATTAAGACCGATACCAGCAATTTTGAGAGAAAGGCCCTGGTTGAGGATATCAGGGCTTTCCAGTTTCTTTTTCGTCATGTAAATATCCATATAGCGAGAAAAATTGAGCAGGCGGAATTAAGTTTTGATTTTTTGAAGTATTTCAAAAATGCCCTCGAAAACATGCGAAAGCGAAAAGGAAGAATATTTGTTCATATCGGGCAGGTAATCAATCCGGATATTTGCGTTCTGCTGGCCGATTTCTTTATGAGGATCAACAGCGTAAAATGGAGCATTGTCTCGGGTGTATGCGACAATCTTCTTGTCGTCATTTTCAGAAATGACGGTTTGCGGAAAGATGCAGGCCATGTGGCAAAAGAGAGTTTCGGCCATATCGGTTCCGCAGGAGGGCATAAGAGTATGGCAAGAGCTGAAATTCCGGTTTCTGTTTTAAAGGGGCATCCGGATATGAAAAACGATAAAATGGTATTAAAGTGGATAATAAGCCAGATAGAAAAAAAAGCTGGCAAGAAGTAAAAACCGCAGATCGGTCAGCATATGACTTTTTAATAAATCGTCAAATTATGGAAACAGACAATACGGATATAACAGTAACTGTACTCGGCTCCGGAACCTGTGTCCCGTCGCTTGCCAGAAGCTCCTGTTCCGTTCTGGCTGAAACCGGGGGATCTAAAATTCTTGTCGATTGCGGCCCGGGAACAATGAGAAGGCTGCTTGAAAACGGCACAGAGATATTCGACATTTCCCATCTTCTTTTAAGCCATTTTCATCCCGACCATACGGGCGAATTAGCAGCCTTTCTTTTTGCCAATAAATATCCGGACGGAAACAGACGTAAAAGACCGCTCTCGATAACAGGCGGGAAGGGGATATCGGCTTTTTATGCCGGGCTGAAGAAGGTTTTCGGCTCATGGATAGATCTTGAGCCGAATCGATTGAATATAACAGAGCTTGCCGATACAAAAAGTGATATAAAAATAGATGGTGTCATGCTGGAATCCGTTCATGTCGAGCACAACGAAGAGAGCCTTGCCTTCAGAATAACAGGAAATGCGGGATGTTCGTTTGTTTATTCAGGAGATACCGATTTTTGTGACAGTCTGATTGATATTGCACGCTGTACGGATCTTTTCATATGTGAATCCGCTCTTCCGGATGAATTGAAGGTCAAAGGGCACCTGACGCCTTCCGTTGCGGGAGAGATAGCGGCCAGAGCGAAGGTTAAAAAGCTTCTGTTGACTCATTTTTATCCGGAATGTGATAAGATTGATATAGAACTTCAATGCCGTAAAACTTATTCCGGTCCACTGGTTTTAGCCGTAGATTTAATGAAGATTTATTTGGCGCCTACTATATAAGCTGATTATATTCTTGGCGTCAGTCTACTTTAAAGAGTTTGTTTGAAGCCTAATATATGCTCACTTAATGAGCTTTTTGGGGATTTTTAAATCACTTTGCTAAATCGCAAGAAGGTTTGGGCTGACGCCCTCAAAGCCTTGCGATTTTTAACGCGCAGCAATTTAAAAATCTCTATCCCAAAAATCTCAAATTCGTTCGCATATGACTTCAAACCGACAAATAATCGCTTGTAAATAAATTGGAAGTCAAAAAGGCCTGGTTTATATGCGATATTATCCGGTTAATCTTGATATACGAAACAGAAAATGCCTTGTAGTCGGGGGCGGGGATGTGGGAACCCGTAAAGCCGTCACGCTTCTGGACTGCGGCGCTCTTGTAACTGTTGTAAGCATTAATGCAGGCGAAAAGCTATTAACTCTTGCGGAATCGGGTCTTGTTGAGTTAAAGAGACGCCCCTATACTGGAGCAGACCTTGACGGTATGTTTCTTGTCATATGCGCAACCGATGATGAAGAGCTTAACCTTCAGGTAAGCGAAGATGCCGGGAAATTGAATATGCTCTGCAACATTGCGGACCGCCCGGAGGCCTGCAACTTTATTCTTCCGGCTCTTATGAAACAGGGAGATCTTGTAATAGCGGTTTCGACATCAGGCAAAAGCCCTGCTTTTGCAAAAAAAATCAGAAAAGATCTCGAAAAACAATTCGGCAATGAATATGCCGATTTTTTGAAATTAATGGGAGCAATCAGAAAAAAACTCCTTAGCAAAAGGCATGAACCTGAAGCACATAAACCTCTTTTTGAAAAGCTTATAAATAAAGAGATTTTACAATTGATAAAGAACAATGACGCGGATAAAATCGATTCTCTTCTTTTTGAAGTGCTTGGCGAAGGATACGTATACATGGATTTGATGAGGCAGGATGAATAAAAAAACCGGATGAACAGAAAACGGGCGCTCACCCTGCTGCTTGCAGACGGGAATCTTCAATATATAAAACGGTGTGACAGATGGATAACCTGATTACTGTAACCAGTTTGTTGTACGTCCTGAGTTCGGTCGGATATATTCTCTATCTTTTCTTACAGAAAGAGTATCTTCACAGGCAGGGCCAGATATTTCTGGCAACAGGCTTTTTATGCAATTCGATCATAATCGGCTTTTATTATGCAAAAACAGGGCAGATACCTGTAAGGAATCTGCATGAAACACTCCTTGTTGCAGGCTGGGCTGTTGCCGGGGTTTTTTTTGCTTTTCAATACAGGTTTAAAGTAAAGGTTCTGGGTGGATATGCCGCTCTTCTTGCTGCTGTGTGTGTTGTGGCATCTTTGTTCGTGTCCGGTAAAATTGTTGAAACCCAGACCATTTTCAACAGTCTCTGGCTTGTCACACATGTAATTTCAATTTTTGTGGGCCATGCTGCTTTCGCCCTGGCTTGCGGAGTCGGGCTGCTTTATATTGCTCAGGAAAATGCAATTAAGGGGAAAAAGCACGGATTTTTTTATAAACGCCTTCCTTCACTCGATCTTCTTGACAGCACTGGTTATGCCTGCATCGCAACCGGTTTTACCCTGCTTACCATAGGTCTTATTACAGGATTTATTTATGCCAAGTCTGTCTGGGGAAGATTCTGGGGCTGGGATCCGAAAGAGATCTGGTCAGGCATTACATGGCTGCTTTATGCGGCTATTCTTCATGGACGCCTTACTGTCGGCTGGAGAGGTAAAAAAGCCGCTGCGATGGCCATAATCGGATTTGCTGTTGTATTGTTTACTTTTTTTGGAGTGAATTTTCTTTTAAAAGGGCATCACGGAATATTTACACGATGACGTGTTCTCAGAGGCTATAATAACTCCTAAGTATGTTTGATATATATGACTGAAATAATATTACTCGGATTAAATCATAAAACCGCTCCGGTTGAAATAAGAGAGTGTCTGGCTGTTTCAAAAGAGGAAGCGGCGTCAATGCTTGATGCCATTAAGGAATCGGCTTCAGTCGAGGAGGTTGTTTTATTTTCGACATGCAACCGTGTAGAAATTCTGATGGCGGCATGCGATAAAGCGGATGCGGTCGAAACCGCCAAAAGGCATCTTTCAGAATTTAAAAAGGTTCCTGTTTCCCGGTTCGAGGATTCGATTTATATCCATGAAGGAGATGAAGCTGTCCGGCATATATTCAGGGTGGCATCAAGTCTTGATTCAATGATGGTTGGAGAGCCTCAGATTCTTGGTCAGATAAAGGAAGCCTATTTTACCGCAACAAAACGAAAAACCTCCGGGGTTATTTTAAACAGGCTTCTTCACAGAACTTTTTTTACGGCAAAAAGGATAAGAACAGAGACCGGAATAGGGGATCATGCCGTTTCAATCAGCTATGCCGCAATTGAATTGGCAAAGAAAATATTCGGGCAGCTTGAGGGGAAAAAAGTGCTCCTGATAGGCGCAGGGGAGATGGCCGAACTTGCCGTCGAACATCTGGTCAAAAACAGGGTTAAAGAGATATTTGTTGCAAACAGGACATTTAAAAACGGAGTTGAACTTGCAAGAAAATTTAACGGGAGCGCCATACGGTTTGAAGAGATCCCCGAATTTATTCTGCAGGTTGATATTATAATCAGCTCAACCGGTTCGCCTGACATAATAGTTACAAAAGATCAGGTAAAACAAATCATGCCCGGGAGGATGAATCGTCCGCTTTTCTTTATTGATATTGCAGTTCCGAGGGATATTGATCCTGCAATAAACAAGCTGAACAATGCTTATGTCTATGATATAGATGATTTAAACGGCGTTATTGATGAAAATCTTGAGGATAGAAACAAAGAGGCTGTAAAAGGTGAAAGGATTATTGATGAAGCCGTTATAAGCTTCAGGCAATGGTATGACAGTCTTGATGTTGTTCCCACAATAATTGAATTAAGAAATAAAATAGATTCGGTAGTAACAGCAGAGATTCAAAGGACGATACAATCCATGAATCTTCCGGAAAGCGACCGGGAGGCCTTTGACAGGATGAAAAACGCTCTGATAAACAAGATAATGCATCATCCGACCCTGTTGCTTAAACGGGACGGGTGTCATGGAAGCAATCCCGTTTACATTGATATTGTACGCAAGCTTTTCAATCTTGACGATTAATTTGGAGAACCGATTTGAAAAAAACAGCGTTTCTGTTTCCGGGGCAGGGATCACAAAGTGTGGGTATGGGGTTTGATTTTTACCAGGAGTTCGTTTTTGTTAAAGAGCTCTTTGAAATGGCATCGGAAATATGCAAAATAAACATATCTGAACTTTGCTTCAAAGGACCTATGGAAGAGCTGACAAAGACAATAAATCTCCAGCCCTCGGTAACAGCCGTGAATCTTGCTTGTCTTGCCGCAGTTGAAAAAGAGGGAATAGTTCCGGCTTTTCTGGCGGGGCACAGCCTTGGAGAATACAGCGCCCTGTGTGCTGCAGGTGTGATTTCCCGTGAGGATACTTTCAGGCTTGTTTATAAACGCGGAGAACTCATGCACAGGGAGTCGGTTAAGTATCAAGGAGCAATGCACGCAATAATCGGGCTTTCTGTTGAAGATATCGAGCTTATAATAGCCGAAGTAACAAATGAAGGTATTGTCTCGGTTGCAAATCATAATACAATGACCCAGATTGTCATCACCGGTGAACCGGAAGCTGTTAACAGGGTTTCATCCCTTGCTTCGGGGAAAGGAGCAAAATCGGTTCCTTTAAAGGTCAGTGGTGCATGGCACAGCAGATTGATAAAGGGGGCTGAAAATGATTTTGAGAAATATCTTGACAGCATTCCTTTTGGAAAGCATTCAATTCCTGTTGTTCATAATGTTACCGCCGATCTTTCGACCGATCCCTCTGAAACACGGGTCCTGATGGTAAAACAGTTGTGCAGCCCTGTGAAATGGTTCGATTCAATCAGAAGGCTTATAGATGAAGAGGTTGAAATATTTGCCGAAATAGGTCCGGGTCGAGTGCTTGCCGGACTGATGGGTAAAATATTGCCGAAGGATTATCCGGGTAAAACTTATGCCGTCAACTCAATGAAAAGCTTTGAAAATTTTATAAAAGAAGTCAAATAACCTTATATTATACCGCCGTTCAACAATAACCGGAACCCCGGTAAACGGGATTCATTACAGTACCTCTTGAGGGGTTGGAAAGATGCCGGAAATTATTTCCACTTGCTGACGGCTCCTAACAAATATCCTGCTGGGGCTCTTCACTCTCTTCCGGTTCAATCCATATTATATGCCGTTTGTTGACAAAAAGGATTTTCCCAACTCCGTCCCTGTAGGAGACGTCAATCATTACAATAAAAGGAGCTTCAGATTTTGTAAAGATATCCGAGACCCTTTGATTTGATTCAACGTTTATCTTTCCCTGAATCGTTGATCCATCTGATGTCTTGACAGTGATTCTCCTGTAATCCGTTTTTGTACATATTGCCTTTTTAATTTGTTCCAATTGGTCACCCCTGTTGT
Organism: uncultured Desulfonema sp.; assembly: GCA_964578785.1. Taxonomy (GTDB): domain Bacteria; phylum Desulfobacterota; class Desulfobacteria; order Desulfobacterales; family RPRI01; genus RPRI01. The sequence continues at coordinate 11,612 of CAZOEH010000054.1, forward strand.
TTATAATTAGTTTACATCCGGAAACAAATTATTCGTGTATACTCCAGTATCTACCAAACTATATTACATAATTCGTTATAATACAATAAATTAAATGTGCTGTAAAATATGAAAGCGGCGTTTATACAAAAAACATCTTTACTTAATCGATTCTTTGTGGTAGCTGAAACGGTTTAAAATAGAAATCTCCTAAGGAAAAGGGACCTGCAATGAATAAAAAAGATGTTGAATATTTCAGAGAGTTTTTGACAAAACGACTGGAAGAGCTTTTGAGCCAGGCGGACGATACCGTTTCCGGTATGACTGATCCCAAAGAAAACTTTCCGGATCCTACAGATCGTGCCGCTCTTGAGGCTGACCGTAATTTCATGTTAAGAATAAGGGACAGGGAGAGCAAGCTTATTCACAAAATCAAATCGGCTCTCGAGCGTATAGAAAACGGCACCTTTGGCATATGTGAAACATGCGGCGGTG
>CAZOEH010000055.1:0-11652 GCA_964578785.1 uncultured Desulfonema sp.
TTCCTGGATTCTGACTCCTGACTCCAGCCTTCTGACTTCAGCCTAAACACCTGAGCAGTTACATAATTTCTTTAATCATTGCTGTTTCATCGCAATCCGGAAATTTAACACAAAGAATGCAATCAGACCAGATTTTAATGAGCGGAAGTTCAGTCTTATTTACCTGAGAAAACCCCAGTTTTACAAAAAAATCCGGTTTGTAAGTTAAGGTAAATACCCTTTTGATGTCATAAGTTTTTGCTTCGGCAAGAACCGTCTCAGCAAGCAATGTGCCGATTTTTTTCCGGACATGATCGGGATGTACGGCCAGAGATCTGATTTCGGCAAGATCTTCCCAGCAGAACTGCAGCGAACAGCATCCTATGATTTCTCCGGTTGTATCATCCGTATAAACAATGAAATCCCTGAGATGATCATAGAGTTTGCTGAAAGGGCGGGGCAATAGTTCTCCTTTGCTGCTGTAAATCTGCAAAAGAGAGTAAATTGCCCTGATATCATGTATTTTTGCCTTCCTGATCATGGAAAACCTTATAGCATCATTTGGAGTTAAATCAAGTAATATTATGATGATATAAGATTTAATACGGTATTGACAATTAACTGTTTTTATGAATAAATATAAAATAATTGTTCAGTTAAGTAAAGGTATAATTATTTTTGTACCTGTAATCCGCACAAGAATATTCGTTTCAAGGTTAATGAATCCTTCTCAGAAGAGAAGAGTTTGCGATGAATCTGACCGGTCACAAACGAATAGCAGCAGGAGATGAGTCCATGAAAAAATATATAATATTTTCATTATTCTTTATGGCATTTTTATCATTATTGCCGGCTTTATCGGTTGCCGGTCAGCCCGGTTTGAGGGGAAACATCGTAAACCCCGATTCTCTTCCGGATGATCTGAAATCGATAAAGATAGAGAACTATTTTCCTGATTCAGGAAGCTGGCCTGTCGGGACTGTTCAGAATCTGACCGGGGATGTCGTGGTGCTTCGTAAAGATACCGGCAAGGCGTATTTTGCAGCGACTGGAGATATTGTCTATCAGAATGATATTTTTTTTACACTCCGGGATTCGCGATGCCGTATAAGGTTTTCAACCGAAGATGTCGTGACAATGGGCGAGAACGGAAAGATTTCAATTGACGAGGTGAATGAAGATCATGTTCTGAAAAAGAAAAAATCTGTTATCAATATGCTCAGAGGAAAGGCGATGTTTTATGTCACGCGCCTCTTTAAATATAAGAGTGTTTCGGCAACCGTAAAGACTCCTACCGCGGTTATGGGGGTAAGAGGAACCAAATTCGGTGTTGAGGTGCGGGAGATCGGCGAAAAGGTTGCGGACCTTTCAGATAAAAGTTTTATTTATCTTGCCGGTTTAGTTACATTTCAGAGTGATGGTACTCCAACCTTTCATAGTGTTACTCAAACCATAGTTTATGGTTTTGAAGGCAATGTGGATGTAACAGGAACAGCTGACGGAGTCACACAAACCGTCGGCGCGGGCGAAACCCTTGTTCTGGATAACACAGGAGCGGGCAATGTCGAGCAAACGGATCCGAATACGGCCAGTCAGTTCCTTGGAGAAACCGAGATCGGAACCGGGGGTGGCGGTGGCGGAGCCGGAATCACAGGTGGAGGTGGAACCGTTGAAGTTTCGGAACTGCTGGAAGAAGTTATAGATACCGTAGAAACCGTCTCTGAAGATGTAGCTCAGACTTTGACGAGCCAGACCATAGTGACGGAATCGGTGGCTTCAGGCGCCAGAGTCGGCTATTTTGCAGCTCTTCTGACGAGATTTGACTTTTATCCACCAACTTCCATATATCTGGCTGATGTTTATACAAATTCTACCCGAAGCGATTTCAACAGTAGCTCGGTCACTGGGAATTCCATAGTAAACCCTGCCGGATTCCTGTCTGCCACCGACACCGGCTCGGATGATACGACATATTTGTCACGTATAAATACTGTCGCGGGCGGACCTTTTGACAGCGGAGATCTGGGAACAACGCGTGAGATGGATGATAATGTGAACACAGCCGGCTGGCCCATGGATGACAGGCTGGGGCAGAACAGTTATATGGAATGGGGGTTCTGGGCGATGTCGAGATGGGTATCTGATGGCGGCTCCCCCTATCCTAAGGAGTTTGCAGTTACTGATCGGGCTTATTATATAGACGGTCTGGTAACGCCGGATGCCGCGGTTGCCGGTATGTCAGGAGCTTATACCTACGCGGGTCCCGCCTGGGGCACTTACTTTGATGGAGGAGGCGGAACATCCATGATCGGAATATTTGCCTGTGGAATAGATATGACGGCCGGAACGGTTACCAATTTTGATATGTCGGTATCGGGAGGAGGAAAGTCCGCAATCATCGGCAACGCTTCCGGCAGTTTTGTCGGGTCAAGCGGTGAGTTTCACATTACCGGAGGGGACTGGTATTTAAACAATCCGTCACCCATGCCTATTATTTCGGGCGGAGCAATTGTCGGCAGTGCCAGCGCGTCCTGTACCGGGTCGCTTTTTGGCCCGAATTCCGAGCATATGGGAGGTGCCTGGGCCATGGATTATGGGTCGGGCAATAATGCGGCGGTCGGCATTTTTGTCGGTGACAAGGGCGGTACACCGACACCACCTGCGACACCGCCTGCTATCCCTGCTCCGCCGCTTCCTTAATAGGACGGGCGTATTAACTTAAAGAAAAGCTGATCGTAAGGAATGCCGGAGTGTGGAAAAAGATGTAAATCCGGCTCACGCAACATATATATTCTACAGAAACAGATAGAAATAATTTGTTTAATAAAGAGGAGCTGATTATGCCTTTCAAAATTAAACTGCCATGTCTTTTTGTTCTCGTCATTTTATCGTTATTTATTCAGACCGGCCTTGTTAATGCCCAGCAGCAGAGCGGAAATCCTTCGCAGGAGAATGAAGAAATTACAGGGGATGAAGTCGGCTCCGGAGTAGTTGATAAGGCAACCGCGGAGAAGCTGAGCAAAATGACACCTGAAGAGGTTCAGGCGCTTGACAGAAAACTCGCCGATGCGCTTGTTCTGTATTATGACAGAGAATTTGTTAAGGCGCTGCCGATTTTTCTGGAGATAGCAAGCAAGGCTGAGACCATGGATATTATGTTCTGGATCGGCACAAGCGCGATGAAAACCGGCGAGAAGGAGCTTGCTGTCGAAAAATTTAAAAAAATGCTTGCCATAGATCCGAAATTGAACAGGGTGAGGCTCGAGCTTGCCACGACCTATTTTTCAATGGGACGTTACGAAGAGGCAAGGAAAGAGCTTGAGATTGTAAAGGCCGCATCTCCGCCAAAAGCCGTTCTGGACAACATGTCGAAATTGATAGCCGCAATTGATGAAAGAACACGTAAAGTGATCTGGAACTTAAGATTAGCCCAGGGCGTCATTTGGGATGACAATATCAATTCCGGTCCTGAACTGGATTCATACCAGGTTCTGGGAGGCACCCTTACACCTGACAGGATGACCGCCGAACTGAAAGACGAAGGTTCCGTGACCAGTCTGGCCGGAAATCTCCTTTTCGATATCGGCGATTCAAAGGGCCTGATGTGGAATAACGCCATCTCATTTTACAACAAGGCTTACTTTGATTACAGTGAGTTTAATTTCTTGTCGGTCGATATTAGCACCGGTCCGTGGTGGGTCGGGCGGAGGGATATTATTAAATTTCCTGCCGGATATACGGAAAGGGAATACGGAAGCGACCGCCTCTCTTACTCGCTGCATGTCGATCCTGAGTATGAGCATCATTTCAATCAGTATTTCAGCCTGAGAGGGCTCTATTCATTCAGCGCGGAGAATTTTTATTTTACAAGCAGATCGGGGCTTGACAACAACAAGCGCCGGTATGAACTTACCCCGACTTTTTACCTTGATAACCGGAAGCACGTTTTTTACCTCACAGCCGGGTATGACGATCATGATGCAGATGACGACAGAAACACATATGACGGGCCGTACTGCAGCCTGTCCTATTTTACGAAATTTCCGACCCAAACGGAACTCTTTATACAGTACCAGTGGGCAAACAAGGATTATGAGGATAAACCACTTCTATATAATATCTATCGCGAAGATAAGCGTAATGGAATTACCGCAGTGGTGAGCCAGGGCTTCATGAAGTATTATTATGCATCCTTTGCTTTCACATACACCGATAATGATTCGAATGCCGATATATATGATTATGAACGCACATCATATACTTTAAGTTTAGGCTGCCGTTTTTAATAAGTTGTCTTGTCTGTTTTTTTGTCTGATTTTATCAGGGAGGAACACATGAAAAAATATTTATTTGTTTCATTACTCGCGTTTTCAATCATGCTTGTATTGTTCTCTTTTTCAGTAGCTGATACCGGGATTCCAAGAGGTAAATCAGCTCCCGGTGTTCTTCCTGATGAACTGAAGTCTATGAAAATTGAGGATTATTTTGTTGAATCAAAAGGATTGCCCGCGGGTTCGATCCAGAGCGCTACCGGCCATGTAGTTGTTGTTCATAAAGATACGAACAGGGCTTATTTTGCGGCGACTGGAGATGCCGTTTATCAGCAGGATGTATTTTATACTCTGAAGGATTCCAGGTGCCGTATAAAGTTTTCCACGGAAGACATAATAACAATGGGTGAAAGCAGCAATATTGCCGTGGAAGAGATAGTCGACAACCGGATATCCAAAGAGAAAAAATCTTCCGTAAACATGCTTAAAGGCAAAGTCATGTTTTACGTGGTGCGCCTCTTCAAATATAAAAAAGTTTCCGCGTCTGTCAAGACACCGACAGCCGTCATGGGAGTTAGAGGAACCAAGTTTGGAGTAGATGTGCGGAAAGTGAGTGAAAAAGTCGCGGATCTTTCAGATACCGGTTTTATTTATCTTGCCCAGAATGAACCGGGTAGTTTTGAGACGGTAGTATATGGTTTTGAGGGCACTGTGGATGTAACATCGACTGGTGACGGAAGCACCCAAACTGTAGGAGCGGGCGAGACTCTTGTTATCGACAATCTTGGCGCTGGCAATGTTGAACCGACAGATCCTGATACGGCTAACCAGTTTGTCGGAGAGACTGAAGGAGGCGGCGGAACAGGCGGGTCCGGGAGCTCGGGTGAAGAAGGGACAGGGGAAGGCGGAGGTGAAACCGGGGACACAGGCGCTTTGGATGATAACAGCGTTGAAGATATTGCCCAGAACCTGACCGGCTTGACGATTAATGAGCAAAGTCTGCCAACCGAAACGGATGTATGGCCTGTCAACGGGTTCGGTTATTTTACTGCCATGCTTACAAGGTATAATAGTGAAGTCGGATATGATAATAACGGCGTGTTTGTCAGTAATTCTCTGCAGGACTTGAAGGGGACGGATTTGAATGCCGAAGACATTATAAACGGCTATACGATGTATGTAGACGAACTGGCAGGAGATAATGGAAAGCTGGCCGCTGTCGATTATGGCGATGGCGGAATATTCCCCGAAGTTCCCTATCCAGTCAGCCGTACAGTTCTTGCTCATAATGAATATATGGTATGGGGATACTGGACTCAGAATGCGACAATGCCCGATGATTATGGTGATGATAACTGGGTTAATAACCGGGGGTATTACATTGCAGGGGATAACACTTCAGATATTGACATGGGAAACCTGCAACTACTTGAAGGTTCGTGGTTATATTCGGGGGGCGCACACGGGACTTACTGGACATCCGATGGTGGAGTCAACATGACGGGTGTCTTTGATGCTAATGTAAACTTTATGGATAATCAGATAGATCTGTTTAACCTGGCTGTTGCGGGAGGAGGGCACAACGCATCCGTAGCGGGTGCCAGCGGATCTTTCGAAGGGACATCTCATTTTGAACTCAGCGGCGGCTCGGCTTTTATAGACGGGATTCCTGAATCTGTGCCAAACGCTGATTTTAATGCATCCGGATCATTTTACGGTCCTGCAGCCCAGTCAATAGGCGGCGTCTGGAGCATCATGGAAATAGAAGGCTCTAATGCTGCAACCGGCATATTCCATGGAGACAAACAGGGTGCCGTCTTGCCACCATCAGAGTCTATAAATTAGTAGTATCACAAGATTTTACGGGGTCTATTTGGTCTTGATCGTATAGGCCCCGTTCCACCCCATTTCGGGCGGATTTAATTTATATTCATTGCAGCGGGCCAGCATTGTTTTGCTTGGCCCGTCGTTTATAGTGATGTCGAGAGCCGATATGAACTGCCTGATTGCAAGATCCCAGTTGCTCTTCCTGTATGCCTCAAGTCCTTTTGCGTAACTGTCGTAAGTCCTGCGCATAACGTCATCAATATCTTCAGGAAGTCCTGCGAGTTCGTATATGGTTACAGGCTCATTTCTGCCCACCACATTTACCGAGTCAACCTCACGCGTCACTATTCCGTTTCCTGCACCTGCAAATGTCGTATCACTTATCATTGTATAAATGCCGTATATCTTGTTGACCCCTTCAAGCCTTGCGGCAATGTTTACCGTATCTCCCATCATGGTATAATCCATCCGGTTTTTTGATCCCATGTTCCCTACAACGGCGTTGCCGCTGCAGAGGCCTATGCGCATTTTAAGGCCGGGTTTCTTCTCCTGTTTCCATTTAGTTCTGAGCTCTTCGAGTCTTTTCTGCATTTTTATGCATGCCCTGCAGGCGACTTCGGAATGATTGGGCAGGTCATTCGGCGCTCCGAAAAAAGCGATTATCGCATCTCCTTCAAATTTATCGACCGTTCCCTCATATTCGAGGATTATATCGGTCATTTCAGTAAGGAACTCGTTCAATAATTCAACCAGCTCTTTAGGAGAGAGTGTTTCAGAAATGCCCGTAAAACCCTGGACATCTGAAAAAAATGCTGTAATATCGCGTTCCTGCCCGCCAAGGTTGAGCTTTTCAGGAGAATCGATGAGCTGTTTTACCACTGAAGGAGCAAGGTATGTTGAGAACGCATCTCGGATAAATTTTTTCTGTTTGGATTCGGCTATGTATCTGTATAGAGTAATGCTGACATAGACTATTATCATGACCGAAAGAGGATAGACCAGGTTCAATATCCATCCTTTTCCGGAAAAAAGAAACTGGCAGAGAAGAATATATCCGAAAAATAATAATAGTGCTGCAGCTGCGCCTGCCAGGGCTTTGGTTCTCGGGATTAATATTCCAAGACCCAGCCCGGCAATGATTATCGCAAATATATCGAAAAGGTTGGCCCAGCTGGGGTGGTACATTATATCTTTGCCGAGAATACTGTCTATAACATTTGCATGGATTTCAAGACCGGGGAATACATTTGAAAACGGAGTTACCCTTAGGTCATATACTCCTACGGCGGTAGCTCCCACGAGGACAATCTTATCCTTTATAAGATTTGTATCAGCATTCCCTTTGAGAATATCTGTTACCGGGATATGCGGAAAGGTTTTTCCGGGCCCCCTGTAGTTGATGATTATCCTTCCTATTTCATCTGTCTGAATCGGCATATTTCCTATTTTTATTTCACCGACACCGTATTCATACAATTGAACAGAGAGCTGGCTGTCAAGAAAGGCGCTGACAGTAACAACGGATAACGGAGCGTACAGAGATTCCCTGCATTTCAGAACGGCCGGAAGCCACCGGACTACTCCGTCCTCATCAGGAAACATGTTGAAATAACCCGCATGATCTGTTGTTTCTGAAATTACCTTAATATTTGACTGCGGAGAGAAAGTTTCTATGAGCGGGGCGCTTCTGGCCTGTTCTGATGAATAGGATATAGATTTATATTCCGAGCCCTGAACATTCTTCTGGTGCATTCCGATTTCTTTTTCACCGATATGTCCGGCCGATGCTTCATCGGTCTGAAAGAAGTACCCGAGGATCACTTTTGCTTTTGAGTTGCGTATTGCATTTGCGAGAAGTCTGTCATTATCCGTATGGAATTTAAGATCCTCGAGATATTTTGACAGTGAAGGATTGGCCTGGTTGAGATCCTCCATCTTTTTCTGGATGTCTTCTATTGCTCTGACGGTGCTTTTTTCATCGGCTTCCAGAAATCCTATATCGAAAGCGATTACTTTAGCACCGGCATTCGAAAGCCTGTTGACAAGTTCGGCCATTTTCGACCTGGGCCAGATCCATTTGCCTTCTTTTGCGATGCTTTTCTCATCTATTACGGCGAGAACGACATTCGAGGTTGTAGGGATATTCCCTCTCGATTTGAATCTCAAATCGATGGTTTTTAATTCCATGAGATCCAGAAAAGGAATACCGTACAAATAGGAAAAGGTAACTATAATTACAGCTATGACTGAGATGGTGAAAGGGTTGAACTTTAATTTATTTTGAAAAAGAGGCATAGATATTATCCGTTCCGTTATTTTATCCCAGACAGTGTTTTACGACAATATTTTAACATGGCTGAAAAGTCAATATGTCGCGGACTTTCATTCCGGTTCGGTTCCTTTTCTGTAAAGAGCAATCGCAGCAGTCTGTGATTCGGATGATGCCGGAAGGCCGGTTGAAGGATCTATGTTTATTCTGACTACTCCATCAGGGATATTGAATGCTTCATCCTGTTTGCCTGAAAGGGCTTTAGACATGAAATCGATCCATACCGGAAGGGCTGCTTTTCCGCCTGTTTCTCCTTTGCCAAGAGGAGCCGGCATATCGCGGCCTACCCATACTCCAGCCAAAACCGAAGGAGAGAACCCTATGAAAAGCGCATCCTTGTGATCATTCGTTGTCCCTGTTTTTCCTGCAACAGATCTGTTCAGTACACGCCCGGCAGATCCTGTGCCCTCATTCATTACGGCCTCAAGCATATTTGTCATTATCGCTGCACCTTCGCCTGACATCGCGATCCTTTTTTCCGGTTTTGTCCGCCATATAATATTGCCACTCTGATCTTCAACTTCGGTTACACAGAACGGCTTGATATATTTACCCATGTTTGGAAATACCGAGTAAGCGGAAGCCAGCTCTATCAAGGTTACTCCGGATGTGCCGAGAGCAAGAGAGAGATTCGGATCAAGAGGAGTTTCAATGCCGAGTTTATGTGCGAATTGCACCACGGAAGATGGCCCGAGAATTTCTGTAAGCCTTATTGCGGGGATATTCTCTGAAATGGCAAGCGCCCTTCTTAATGTCATTTCGCCTTCATAACCGCCCGAATAATTTTGAGGCACCCAGTCTTTGCCGATTTTTCCACCCTTGAAAACAACCGGGGCATCCAGAAGCAATGAATGCTGGGTAAACCCGCGCTCAACTGCAAGGGCATATATAATAGGTTTGAATGCCGATCCGGGTTGTCTTAACGCCATTGTGGCCCGGTTAAAAGAACTTTTATAAAAATCGTTACCTCCGGTCATGGCAACTATTCCTCCGGTTGTTATATCAATGGCGATAAGAGCGCACTGTGGATCAGGATCCTTTATACCGCGCTTTTTCATCCTTTTTGCGATATCGGCAATTCCGTCTGTGGAAGACTCTTCGGCGGCATCCTGAAGATTTGATAAAAGGGTTGTATGAACCGTAAGTCCTCCTCTGTACAATCTTGATGCGCCCAGTACTTCTTCAAGATAATTTTTGACATATTCGGTAAAATAGGGCGCAATGACCCTTCTTTGTTCATGGTTTATAAGTATAACAGGATTATCTGCAGCAGCATTATATTCCGCATCGGATATTATCCCGGTTTCCAGCATCTGCTTTAATACAATATGTCTTCTTTTTTGAGCCGCATTTAAATTTATGAAAGGTGAAAACCGGGAAGGAGATTTGGGTAAACCGGCCATCAGAGCGCATTCGGTCAGGCTCAGTTCCTTTGCCGATTTTCCGAAATATAATTTTGCCGCAGATTCGACACCATAAGCGCCGCTCCCGAAGTATATCTGGTTGAGGTACAGTTCCATTATTTCGTCTTTGGTATAGCGGCGTTCAATCTGAAATGAAAGGATAGCTTCTTTGATCTTCCGCAACAAACTCTTCTTCGGGGTAAGAAAAAAAGTTTTTGCAACCTGCTGGGTAATTGTGCTTGCGCCTTCCGCATATTCTCCGGCTATCATGTCTTTTATTACCGCGCGGAGAATTCCTTTTATATCCACTCCGCTGTGCCTGTAAAAATTCCTGTCTTCCGTGGCGACAATCGCTGCCCTGAGATAATACGGGATTGCCTTGAGCGGTACAGGTTCTCTCTTTTCCAGATAAAGCTCGGAAATTAAAATGCCGTCTGCTGAATATATTCGCGTTACCCCGGCCGGCCTGAAAGACTCAAGCGAGCGTATCTGGGGCAGATCCCATGTTAATGCAATAAAAATTCCTGAGAGAATACCTGAAATAAGAGCGGCAAAGATAATAATGCATATCGTTCTGTAATTAAAGAACCGGTCTTTTTTATCGGAAACCATAATATGTTTCATCTTTCCAAAAATATTGAAGCTCCCCGCAGCAAGCTGCGGGGAATCTTCGACCGCAGGGAATAGAGTCTGTTTTTAATTTGCTCGCATTCCCCGCCGCAAGCAGCGGGGAATGCGCTCGCTGTTTCGGTTCAATGCCGACATAGTTGACTATCGGTTAAGGGCATTATATTTGTTGTCATTAAGTTTTTTAAATACATTTCAGGAAGGAGACGGATAAATGACACATCACCATAATCACCATAACCACGATACGGTCTCAGCTCTCTCTTTTGAACAAAAAATGGCAAAACTGCTGGAACACTGGATAAATCACAACAAAGAGCATGCCGGAACATACCGGGATTGGGCCGGAAAAGCAAAAGATAAAGATATGGGTAAAGTATTTAATCTTCTTGAGGAAGCCGCAGCTATAACCGATGAAATAAATAGGAAATTTGAAGACGCATTAAAGCTGATAATCTCCTGAGAAGACCTAACGGCTTGTTTATTTAGTTAAACCGCGATTAACACGTGGGATAGTAACAGTAAATATGACTTTTTATGAATTTATCTGCATTAGTAATTAGCATATTATTTAATAAAGCTATAATATATATATAAATCAAATTGTTGTATTATTATATCCCGCCTTATAATTTCAAATATCATTGCATTTCATGTTCACGCAATAACAATAATATAGCTTGACATTAAAACCTAATTAAATTACTAGGAGCAGCCAACTCATATGAGTATTTGCTATATTGATATTATTAATGATATTAAGATATTAACATTATAGCTTATGATTAATTAAAAGATAAGGTATTTTAAACGTATTTTAAAAGAAAGGAGTTTGAATCGATGTCGGTTGAAAATAAAGTAAAAAAAATTATCTCTGAAAAACTGGGGGTTGAGATTGAAAAAGTAGTTCCGGAAGCTTCTTTTATCGATGATCTTGGCGCTGATTCTCTTGATCTGGTCGAACTGATAATGACGATGGAAGAGGAGTTCGAAATGGATATATCAGATGAGGCTGCTGAAAAGCTCGTCACAGTCAAAGATGTAATTGATTTTATAAATGCTCATTAAATAAATCCGATATTTGAAGTTGCGGTAAAAGTGAAACTGCCCCGGCGGATTGTATTATTTATAAAAATAAGGAGGGATAATTGAGCAGGCGTGTCGTTATTACGGGAGTTGGACTGGTTACACCTCTTGGAATCGGTGTTAAAGAGAC
>CAZOEH010000055.1:11662-12060 GCA_964578785.1 uncultured Desulfonema sp.
CGGCCTTATGTGCCGGCGTGTCGGGAATTACCGATATTACAAGATTTGATACCTCCGGCTTTAATACAAAAATTGCAGGTGAAGTCAAGGGATTCAGATCCGAAGATTTTATGTCAAAAAAGGATGCGCAGCGCTCGGAACTCTTTATTGCCTATTCCGTTGCTGCGGCCCGCATGGCTCTTGAAGATTCCGGCTTTGTAATCGATAAATCAAATTATGACAGGGTTGGCGTTATAACCGGATGCGGCCTCGGCGGGCTTGGATTGATGGAAAAAACAATTCTTGATATAAACCGGAAAGGCCCCGGTCGGGTAAGTCCTTTTTTTATTCCTCTTATGATTGGTAACATGGCTCCGGGAATGATTCCAATTCTCTTCGGGGCAAAAGGTCCCAATGCA
>CAZOEH010000056.1:0-3649 GCA_964578785.1 uncultured Desulfonema sp.
AAGCTGTTTGATCCCGCCTTGGGCGGGAGAGTTCTTGTGATTTAGCGAAGTGATTCAAAAATCCCCAAAAAGCTCATTAAGTTAGCATATTTTGACTTTTTACGATACCATCCTTCTTAAGTGAAGTGGTTAATTTTTTTCACTCGAACCCGTAAACCCACGAACCCTTCTTTACAGTTTATTTTCCCTTATACACAGGTTTCCGCTTTTCCCTGAAAGCCGCAAGACCCTCAAGGCGGTCTTCTGTCGGGATTGTTACCCAGTAAGCATTCGATTCTATTGCGAGGCCGGTATGGATATCTGTTTCAATCCCGTAATTGATTGCGTATTTTGCCTGCTCGATTGCTATGGGACCGGTTTCGCATATCATCGCTGCCATCTGCATGCATTCAGTCATAAGAGAATCTTTGTCGCAGATTTTGTTCACAAGCCCTATCTTCAGAGCCTCTTCCGCATCGACCCTGCGGCCTGTGAATATCAGCTCTTTTGCCTTCCCGCGCCCGACGAGCCTCGGAAGCCTCTGAGTCCCTCCTGCCCCCGGAATTATTGCAAGTCTGGTTTCGGTGAGCCCCATCGTGGCGCTTAAAGATGCTATGCGGATATCTGATGCAAGAGCAAGTTCGGTTCCTCCTCCAAGGGCTATGCCGTTGACTCCGGCTATCACAGGCTTATTTAAAAGTTCAATCGATGTAAAGAGATTTCTTATTGTAAAGATATATTCCTTTACCTGCGCGGGACTCAGGGTTACACGCTCCTTCAGATCCGCTCCGGAACAGAAAGCTTTGTCTCCCGCTCCGGTAATAATGACAACCCTTATATCGGATCTGAATCTCAAAGCTTCCACCTGGTCCCGCAACGAATAGAGCAGGCTGAAATTTAAAGAATTCATTGCCTGAGGCCGGTTTAACGTAAGCGTTATTATACCGTCTTTTTCTTCTGTCAGGAGAACCTGTTCTTCTGTCATAGCTATACCTCCATAAGTTTTTAACGAGTTTGTAAAAAAATACACTTTTTTACCACGAAGGCCGTGAAGAGCACGAAGGAGGGAAACCATGCGTTTTAATACTTCGTAAAAATCGGAATTCGTGGGCAAACACCGATTGTAAAAATATGAGTGAGCGCTCGGTCAGAATTTGTTCAGTTTACCCTTCCCGGTTCATTTTTGTCAATATTTTTCTTAAATCTTCAACCGGATGACAAATTGTTTTTTATATAAATAATATACATCATAAAATCAAGGTTATATATCCAATATCAGCTCTGCATATTTCCTTATAAAATGGATTACGCGGAAGAATATCTTACATCTTGACAAGTAAAAATGATGCGTGATATCACTCTATGAGTGAGCGCTCGCTCGGTTTGATAATTTATATAACCTTTCCGTAATAAGACTTAAACAGGTATTAGGGATTATGCAGGAACTGCACCGGACAAAAGACATTCCAACCCAGGTAAAAAATCCTGATCTTGTGGAAAAGCGGCGGAGACAGATTGCAAAAGCTGCCGGAGTTTCAATCGGCTCTTTGTATGAGTATATCTCATCGAAAGAAGATATCCTTTATCTGGTCTGCGATTCAATACATGTCGAAGTGGAAAAACGGATTACCGATGTTATGGCGAAATCTACAGGCGGAAGGGATGCCCTTGCTGAAATCATCAGGGAGTATTTCATGGTCTGCCATAAGATGAGCGATTTTATCCTCCTTATTTATCAGGAGACTCAGTCCCTTCCCGGTCAGTGGCAAAAAAAAGTTCTGGAAAATGAGCTGAGAATAACAGGCCTTTTTGTCGAGGTTCTTGCGCGCCTGGTTTCACAGGGCTTTCTGCCGCATCTTAATGAAAAATCGATCGAGCTTGTTGCGCATAACATTTCTGTTCTGGGGCATATGTGGACATTCAGGCGCTGGTTTCTTGCCCGTCATTACAGTATTGAAGATTATATCAGATATCAGACAGATTTCATCCTTGGATTATCCGCGCAAAAATTGAATCAGGCGCATTTAAAGGAGGAGGCATGAGCGTTGAGGTAAAAGTCTATAAACCCGTGCATAATGTCAGGGTGGTTACGGCTACATCCCTTTTCGATGGTCATGATGTATCCATAAACATAATGCGCAGAATTCTGCAGGATACCGGAGTTGAGGTCATACATCTGGGTCATAACCGTTCGGTTGAGGAGATCGTCGACGCCGCCATCCAGGAAGATGCCCAGGGGATAGCCGTTTCCAGCTATCAGGGCGGGCATATTGAATTCTTTAAATATATGATAGACCTTCTCCGGGATAACGGAGCCTTTCATATCAGGGTTTTCGGCGGCGGCGGCGGAGTTATCGTTCCGGATGAAATCAGGGAACTGGAAGCTTACGGAGTCGCAAAGATATACTCGCCGGAAGACGGAGCCAGGCTCGGACTCCAGGGAATCATCAACCACATGGTTCAGATGCTTGATTTTCCGACTGTCGATGAGAAGAAGATCGACATGACCGGCCTTTCTCCCGATAACAAACTGAAGGTTGCACATCTTATAACCGCGGTCGAACTTGCAAAGAACAACGGAAACCTCTCCGATTTTATCCCGCTGCTTTCCGAAGGCAGAAAGCGCAAGGTTCCGGTCATAGGCATCACCGGAACGGGAGGAGCCGGAAAGTCATCGCTTACCGACGAGATAATACTGCGGCTCATGCATGACATCCCGGAGGCCAGAGTCGCGATAATAAGTTGTGATCCGTCACGCCGAAAAACAGGCGGAGCTCTCCTGGGAGATCGGATAAGGATGAACGCGATCGGAAAACCCGGGGTTTACATGCGATCGATCGCAACCCGCATGTCAGACACCGAGATACCCGAAGTACTTCCGGAAGTGATAGATGTCATAAAAGCGTCCGGATACGATCTTGCAGTGGTTGAAACCGCCGGTATCGGACAGGGCGATTCAAAAATAATAGATCTTGTCGACATTTCGGTTTACGTGATGACAAGCGAGTTCGGGGCCGCTTCACAGCTTGAAAAAATAGATATGCTCGACTTTGCAGATCTGGTCGTAATAAATAAATTCGAAAAAAGGGGGGGCGAAGACGCCCTGCGGGATGTCTCCAAACAGGTGCAGCGGAATAAAAAAGCCTGGGAAAAACCTCTTGCTGAAATGCCGGTTTTCGGCACGATTGCTTCAAAGTTCAACGACGACGGAGTAACGGCTCTGTATCATTCCATTCTGGATAAGGTCGCAGAAAAAACAGGCACAAAATTCGTTTCCGGCATTGACCGCCCTTCCCAGAATAAATCGACATCCAAGACAATAATTATTCCGCCCGAGCGGACGCGGTACCTTTCGGAGATTTCCGATACTATAAGGAATTACCACGCGGTTACCAAAGAGCAATCCGGAGCTGTCCGAAAATTGTGGCATCTTGAAGAGGCGGAAAAAGCAGTCATAAGCGGGGCGGGAAAAGAGGATCAGACCGGAGCGGCTCTTTCAAGATTAAAAGAAGAGACTGCCAGAGCCGCTGCCGGCGTTTCCGAAGAAACAGGAAATATTCTGAGTAATTGGGGTGAAATCAAAAAGAATTATTCACAAGACGAACTTGTGTACTCGGTAAGGGACCGGGAAATCAGGCTCCCTCTTTTTACACTCTCCCTTTCGCAGCAG
>CAZOEH010000056.1:3659-11977 GCA_964578785.1 uncultured Desulfonema sp.
CCCGGAGAGATATTAAGATGGATGAGGGAGGAGAATGTTCCGGGTTATTTCCCGTTCACGGCAGGAGTGTTTCCGCTCAAGCGCGCCGACGAAGACCCTACAAGGATGTTTGCAGGAGAAGGTGACCCGGCAAGAACAAACAACAGGTTCAAACTCCTTTCGGCGAATTACGACGCGAAAAGACTCTCAACCGCTTTTGATTCGGTCACGCTCTTCGGACATGATCCGGACAGGCGCCCTGATATTTACGGAAAGGTTGGCACATCCGGAGTAAGCGTCTGCTCCCTTGATAATGTCAGAATGCTGTATGACGGATTCGAGCTTTGTTCGCCAAATACGTCGGTATCAATGACTATAAACGGCCCGGCCCCGATCATGCTTGCCATGTTTTTGAACGCCGCCATAGATCAGCAGGTGGACAGGTTCAGGAAGGAAAAAGAGAGGGAGCCTGACGATAAGGAGTACAATACCACCCGTTCGATGGTTCTTTCAAACGTGAGGGGCACAGTCCAGGCAGACATATTAAAGGAAGACCAGGGCCAGAACAGCTGCATTTTTTCGATAGAATTTGCGCTTAAAATGATGGGAGACATACAGGAATATTTTATAAAAAATAATGTCCGTAATTTTTACTCGGTATCGATTTCGGGATACCACATTGCGGAAGCCGGCGCAAATCCGATCACGCAGCTTGCGCTCACCCTTGCAAACGGATTTACCTATGTGGAATATTACCTGTCGCGCGGCATGCCTGTCGACAGCTTCGCTCCGAACCTATCCTTCTTTTTTTCAAACGGGATGGACCCCGAATATACTGTAATCGGGAGGGTGGCAAGGAGAATATGGTCGGTTGCAATGCGCGAAAAGTATAAAGGTTCAATCCGTTCCCAGATGCTGAAGTATCACATACAGACATCCGGCAGGTCCCTGCACAGCCAGGACATCCAGTTCAACGATATAAGGACAACCCTGCAGGCGCTCTGCGCCATATATGACAACTGCAACAGTCTCCACACAAACGCATTTGATGAAGCCATAACCACTCCGAGTTCGGAATCGGTGAGGAGGGCTCTAGCGATCCAGCTTATCATCAACAAGGAATGGGGGCTTGCAAAGAATGAAAATATGAACCAGGGCAGTTTCATAGTGGAAGAACTGACCGACCTTGTCGAAGAGGCCGTGCTTGCCGAATTTGACAGGATTACGGAGCGGGGCGGAGTTCTCGGAGCCATGGAAACAGGATACCAGAGAAACAGAATACAGGAGGAGTCCATTCACTATGAGATTTTAAAGCATACGGGAGGTTATCCGATTGTGGGAGTAAACACATTCCGTGACCCTGATGTCGATTCGGATGAAATGTCCTCCTGTGTTGAGCTGGCAAGAGCATCGGAAGGAGAAAAAGAGGCGCAGATTTCGCGTCTTGAGGAATTCAGAAAGAGGAATGAAAGTAAAGCGCCTGAGGCATTAAAACACCTACAGAAGGTCGCTCTGTCAGGCGAAAACGTATTTGCCGAGATGATGAATACCGTTAGGTTCTGCTCGCTGGGGCAGATCACCCAGGCCCTTTATGATGTCGGCGGCAAATACAGAAGAAATATGTAGGTACAAAAACGCAAATCGAATATCGGACATCGAATTTCGATGAAGGAGAAAATAAAAATGAGAGAAGCAGTCATAGTAAGCGCTGTCAGAACGCCTCTTGGAAGCTACAACGGATCGCTTGGAAACATCGGAGCGACCAGGCTCGGCGCGATAGTGATCGAGGAGGCCGTTAAAAGAGCCGGAATCGGAAAAGAGGCCGTCAACGAAGTGATAATGGGAATGGTTCTGCCCTGCGGATACGGCCAGAACCCAGCCAGGCAGGCTGCGGTGCTTGCGAACATGCCATGGGAAGCCGAGTGCATTACCGTCAACAAGGTCTGCGGTTCGGCCTTGAAAGCGGTCATGCTTGCGGCGCAGGCGATACAGACAGGTGATGCCGATGTCGTAGTCGCGGGAGGCATGGAGAATATGAGCATGGCGCCGTACTTTCTCGAAAAGGCGCGGTTCGGATACCGGATGGGACCGGGAAAACTGCAGGATCATATGATGCATGACGGCCTGTGGGACAATGTCAATGATTTCCACATGGGGATGTCGAATGAACTCTGCTCTGAAAAATACAGGATAAGCCGGGAGGATCAGGACCTGTATGCAGCGGAATCATACAGGCGCGCCATGGACTCCATTTCTACCGGCCGTTTTACCGGTGAAATTGTTCCGGTTGAGATTGCCGGGAAAAAAGGCACGACAATTTTTGACAGAGATGAATGTCCTCAGGAGACAAGCTATGAATCCCTTTCAAAGATGAAGCCCGCCTTTAAAAAAGACGGAGTCGGGACCGCCGGGAACGCCTCGATAATCAGCGACGGCGCTGCCGCTGTGGTAGTCATGTCGAAAGATAAGGCGGAGGCGCTCGGGTGCAAAATAATGGCGCGTATCGGCGCCCAGGCTTCATACGGCATAGACATGAAATACGTGCTCGTGGCTCCGATCTGGGCGATTCCCAAATGTCTCGGGAAAGAAGGTATTTCAAAAGATGATATCGATCTTTATGAAATCAACGAGGCTTTCAGCGGATCGACCGTAGCCGTTCTCCGCGAGCTCAATCTCAATCCGTCGAAAGTAAATGTGAACGGCGGGAGCGTGGCTATCGGCCATCCTATCGGAGCAAGCGGGTGCCGTCTGCTTGTCACACTTTTATATGAAATGATCAGACAGGATAAGAAAACAGGCCTTGTATCCCTTTGCCTTGGTGGTGGAGAGGCTGTTGCAATGATTGTTAAAAGATAAGGAGAAGGAGAATCAAATGGATATTAAAAAATTCGGCGTTATCGGAGCAGGTCAGATGGGAAACGGCATTGCTCAGGTTGCGGCCATGAGCGGCCTTGAAGTTATCATGAACGATATAAAGGATGAATTCGTCCGGCGCGGTCTTGATACGATTACAAAAAATCTTTCCCGGAGCGTTGAAAAGGGAAAGATGACGGCGGAGGAGAAAGATGCCGTTTTGAAACGCATAAAGACCAGCACCGATTTGAAAGATATGGCTGCCGCCGATTTCATTGTAGAAGCCGCCACCGAAAAAGAGACGCTGAAGTTCAAAATATTCCAGGATCTGGACGCGATATGCCCCTCAAATGTAATTCTTTCGACAAATACATCCTCAATTCCCATAGGACGCATAGCATCGCAGACAAAGAGGCCCGGAAAGGTGATCGGGATGCATTTCATGAATCCCGTGCCCGTCATGAAGCTTGTTGAGATAATCCGGGGGATAGCCACTTCAGACGAAACCTTTAAAATCACATGGGACCTGTCTTTAAAATTCGGAAAAACCCCGGCTTCCGCAAACGACTATCCCGGCTTCATATCAAACAGGATACTTCTTCCCATGATAAACGAGGCGATATATTGTCTCTATCACGGAGTAGGAGCAAAGGAAGATATCGATACCGTCATGAAGCTTGGAATGAACCACCCGATGGGGCCCCTTGCTCTGGCGGACCTTATAGGGCTCGACACCTGCCTTGCCATAATGGAGACTCTTTATAACGGTTTTAATGATTCAAAATACAGGCCCTGTCCCCTGCTCAGGAAATACGTGGAGGCCGGCTGGCTGGGGAAAAAGACGGGACGCGGTTTTTACGAATATATATAACGAGTGTCCATCCAAAAACATATCCTGGACACATATAAGTTTCCAGTGCGGAAATAGGCAATTTTGGGTAAGCTCAAGGAAATCAAGGAATTGCGCGGAGACATACGCATAGTATGTCGCACAAGAAATTCCGCAGATTGACACAGAGATCGCACAAAATGGCCATTTCCGGATGGAAACTAAGGAGGTGGTATGGCAAAGAAAAAGGAAGACTCAACTGCCCAGGTGGGGAAAAAAATCCGGAAAGTAAGAGAAGAAAAGAAGGTCTCTCTTGATCGGATAGCAAATGAGACCGGATTTTCGACCGAATATCTTAAAAAAATCGAAGCCGGCAAGGTGTTTCCTCCTGTGGGAGCGCTGCTCCAGATTGCAAAGGCGCTCGAAATTGATTCGGGTTATTTCCTGAGGGAACAGGAATCGACTTTAAGAAAGCGTATTAAAGCATATACAAAGCGCACTGAAGACTATGCATATGACACACTTACCCCGGGTGCGGAAAACAAGCATCTGAAAGCCTTCAAGGTAACCGTCGAACCGCTGCAGGATCACAAAGGAGTCGGATATCACCACGAAGGGGAAGAATTCGTATATGTCCTGCAGGGAAAAGTGGAAGTGGTTGTGGGCGATCATGTCAACACTCTTAGTGAAGGCGATTCACTCCATTTCAATTCGGGGATTACGCATACACTCAAAAATGTCGGGGAGATAAAGGCGGAGCTGATAGTCGTTATTTACGGACCATGACAGCTTCGTAAAAAGCCATTCTTGCTGTACTGCGCTTCGTCTTTTGTCATTGCAGCATACTTATTGTACGCTTCATTCCTCAAGATTCGCGCGCCTTGCATAATGTCCGCCTCAGGCGGATTACTTTGCCGGCTGTTTTTATAATATTCGATATTCGATGTACGAACTTCGAAGTACGATATATTAAAGGAGTACAACATGTCATATTGTCTAACCGACGAGCAGATCATGATCCGTGATATGGTCAGGGAATTTTCAAGGAAGATTGTGGCGGCTACAGCCATGAAGCGGGATGAGACAAAGGAGTTTCCGTCCGACAACTTTGAAAAAATGGCCGAGCTCGGGCTTATGGGTATGATGATTCCGGCCGAGTACGGGGGTGCAGGCACCGATACCGTGAGCTATGTCCTTGCGCTCTCGGAAATCGCATATTCGTGCGCTTCAACCGCTGTCGTGATGTCGGTTCATAACTCGATAGTCTGTGAAAGCATATACCGTTACGGGACGGATGACCAGAAAGAGCGGCATCTGAAACCCCTTGCATCAGGAAAAATAATTGGCGCTTTTGCCCTTACCGAACCACAGGCCGGCTCCGATCCCGTAAGCCAGAAGACATCGGCTGTTAAAGACGGTGATTATTATGTATTAAACGGCACCAAGCGGTTCATCACCACCGGAAAAAATGCGGGGCTTACCATCGCCACGGCAAATACCGACCCTTCCAGAAAGCACAAGGGAATAAGCGCCTTCCTCGTTGCAAGAGGAACTCCCGGATTTATCGTAGGAAAGATGGAAGACAAACTGGGGCTTCGCGCTTCCGATACCACCGACCTTATCTTTGATAATTGCAGAATTCATAAGAGGGATCTTCTCGGAAATGAGGGGGACGGATTTAAAATCGCCATGACGGCTTTGGACTGCGGCCGTATCGGAATTGCGGCACAGTCTGTCGGCGTAGCTCAGGCGGCTCTTGACGCGGCTGTAAAATATGCGACCGAGCGTGAACAGTTCGGCCAGCTTATATCAAAGTTCCAGGGACTCCGCTGGATGGCCGCCGAAATGGCGACCGAAATAGAGGCCGCCCGCCAGTTGATGCTTTCGGCTGCCGCCATGAAAGACAGGGGTGAAAAATTTACGCTCCAGGCATCCATGGCAAAACTGTTCGCATCGGAAATGGTAAACCGCATCACAGGAAAAGCGCTCCAGATGCACGGCGGATACGGTTTCATCAAGGAATATCCCGTCGAGCGATTTTACAGAGATGCCCGTGTTTTCACAATTTACGAAGGAACTTCCGAAATCCAAAAGGTGGTTATTTCAAACCATATTTTCAACGATAAGCGAAAGACGTAAATCGGGGATCAGTGGTCAGGGATCAGGAAATATCGAATAACGAAACATCTGGCTTTTAAAGCTTTTTTTGACAATAAACCACAAACCAGAGACCAAAGACCAGAGCATAGCAATGCGGCAATACACAATACATCCGGTTGCGGTCGGAGTAAATGAAACCGACCAGGGTATAATGACATATCTGCGGGATTACGGAAAAAGGATATTTCTTCCCATCTATGTGTTTTATATAAAAGGCGGAGATAAGAATATCATTGTAGACACAGGCCTTGAACAGTTCGTAGTATCTGAAGAAACTGAAAAGCAATGCGGATTCAAAGCTTTTGAATTTGAAGATGCGCTTGCCTCTTTTGATCTCAAACCGGAAGATATCGATATTATTATCCATACTCATCTTCACAACGACCACTGCGAGAATGACTATAAATGCGCAAACGCTGTTGTCTACGCGCAAAAAGCCGAGCTTGAGTTTCTAAAAAACCCGCACCCCGTGGATCACAGGTATTACCCGGATGTTCTTGACGGAGTCAATGTCTTGGAAATCGAAGGCGATGCCGTGATAGAGGATGGAATAGAGGTCATTTTTTCTCCGGGTCATTCCGTAGGCGGGCAGTCGGTTGCCATAAACACTTCGAAAGGAAAAGCCGTCATTACAGGTTTTTGCTGCAATGAAAAGAATTTTCCCGAAAAAGGCGCAGCAATCTGCTCCGGCGTTCATATGGATGCCATAAAAGCCTATGATTCGGCCCAGAAAATAAAAAAAATCGCCGACATTCTGATTCCGCTCCACTCTCTTTCTGTCGGAAGATTGAAGCATATCCCGTAAATCCTGCTTCGGCGAATTTCCTGCTTCAAAGCACTCCGTGTTTGTTTAAGATACCTGCTTAGCATCTAAAAAATCCGGGGAGATTAATTCAATGAGAAGAACGATATTGAAAGAAACCGTAAGAGATTTCATTCTGATATCTGTGTCAGTATTTATTTTGATAATAACGGGGTGTTCAGGAGAAAAACCGGCAACCGTCTCCGGAGTAAAAAATAAAGAGCTGGCAGAGCACACAAAAGAATTCAGGCAGGATATTATTAAAGTAACGGACGGCGTCTATACCGCGATCGGATACGGTCTCGCCAACTCGATTCTGATTGAGGGTAACGACGGAGTTATAGTTGTTGATGTCATGGAGAGCGTCGAGGCGGCTATACCGGTAAAAAAGGCTTTTGACAAAATCACTTCAAAACCGCTTAAGGCTCTTATCTACACACACAATCATGCCGATCATGTCTTCGGCGCTTCCGCTTTTACCGGCAATAAAAAAGTCGATGTCTATTCCCATGAAAAGACCCTTGAAGAACTCGACAGGGTTACCACCGTTATCCAGGAAGTGACATATAAGCGGGCAATGCGCATGTTCGGGACTTTTTTAAAAAACGGCGAACTGGAAAACTGCGGTATCGGCCCGTTCCTTAAATTTAATGACGAAACGACCATGTCATATATCAGGCCGGATAAAACTTTTTCAGGAGATAGCCTCAAGGTAAACATCGCCGGCATTGACCTTGAACTTTTGCATGCTCCGGGTGAAACCGATGATCAGATTGTTGTCTGGATTCCGGATAAAAAGGTCCTCATTGCAGCCGATAACTTTTACAAGTCCTTCCCGAATCTTTATACTATACGGGGAACAAGATACCGGGATGTGCTCGCCTGGGTGCGGAGCCTTGACAAGATGCGGTCGCTTAACGCCGAATATCTCGTCCCCTGCCATTCGCAGCCTGTTTACGGCAAAGATAAAATATACGACACACTGACCGACTACAGGGATGCGATACAGTTTGTGCATGACCAGACGATACGGGGCATCAATAAAGGGCTTACCCCGGATGAGATTGCGGAGACTGTTAAACTGCCCCGGCATCTTGCGGAGAAACCATATCTTAAGGAATATTACGGGACCGTGGCATGGTCTGTAAGAAACATCCATAACGGATATCTCGGGTGGTTCGGCGGCAATTCTACCGATTTAAAGCCTCTTCCGTTAAAAGAGCGCGCGGAGCGATTTACACAACTTGCAGGCGGAAAAAAATCTCTCCTTGAACATGCGATAAATGCGGGTGCGGCAGGCGACCACCAGTGGGTTCTTGAGCTGACCGACGTACTGCTTCTGATTGAGCCGGATATGCGGGAAGCCATTGATCTTAAGGCATCATCCCTTCGCAGGCTCGGACTCTTGCAGGGGAATGCCAATGCCCGGAATTATTATCTGTCACAGGCCGATGAGGCTGAAGGAAAACTTAAACTTACACAGGCTAAGATCGACAAAGAACTTGCGCACAGACTCCCGCTTGCGGCAATCTTTAACGGCCTGAGCGTAAAATTAAATCCGGATAAGAGCTCCGATATAGATAAGACGGCCGGCTTTTACTTTCCGGACACAAAAGAAGCTTATACTGTGCATGTCCGCCGCGGAGTAGCAGTAATTGAACCGGTTTTTCCGCAAAAAGCCGACATAACCATAAC
>CAZOEH010000057.1:0-5978 GCA_964578785.1 uncultured Desulfonema sp.
GCAAATTTCGACTTATTATGAAGCTGTCAAATTTAAAGGAGGAAATATCATGGCAAAACATCAATGGAATAATCCGCCTGTAATGAAGATTGACACGGACAAAACGTACAAGGCGGTGATTGAAACCGGGAAAGGCATTATTGAAATCGAACTCTATCCCCAGCACGCGCCCAAAACGGTAAACAATTTCGTATTCCTTGCAGAAGAAGGTTTTTATGACGGCACATCTTTTCACAGAGTGATCGGTGATTTCATGATACAGGGCGGAGATCCGACCGGCACAGGCTGCGGCGGCCCGGGATACAGGTTTGAAGATGAGTTAAAGAAAAATCCTCTGAAGCACGGGGAAAAAGTTATATCAATGGCAAATGCCGGTCCGGACACGAACGGAAGCCAGTTCTTCATCACCCACTCTCCTCAGCCGCACCTGGACGGAAAACACACGGTATTCGGCAAGGTAGTTGCCGGCCGGGAGGTTGTCGATTCGGTCAGGCAGGGAGATAAGATTGAGAAGATAAAGATTCAGGCTATGGATTTATAATTTCTGGTTAAAAGCTGTTTATCTCTATTTGCGGCAATATGTCTAAATGAACACGTTGGAAGTCTTAATATGCTCACTTAATGAGCTTTTTGGGGATTTTTAAATCACTTCGCTAAATCCCAAGAACTCGGGCTTACGCCCTCAGACAGCTTGTGATTTTTAACGCTCATTAATTTAATAATCTATTTCCCAAAAATCTCAAATCCGTTCGCATATGACTTCCAGCTTATTCATCAAAATCAAATAGTCTATTAAACGAGAAAAAACAGAAACAACAAACCATAGACCGGAAATCGAATCATTATAGTAACCGGGCAAAAGAGGATGTTCTCCAAAGGTCTCACGGCATCCTGTAGACTACAGAGTTAATATTCATGCCGGCTCCTACGGAAGCGAATACCAGTATGTCTCCCGAATGGAGCTTATGTTTATCCAGTTTTCCTCTCTGCAGGAGGTCAAACATTGTCGGCAGAGTTGCGACCGAACTGTTGCCAAGCCACGAGATCGTCATCGGCATTATATCGCCTGGAATCTTTTTAATATGATATAATTTCAGCAATCTTTCCAATATCGCCTGATCCATTTTCTGATTCGCCTGGTGCACCAGAACTTTTTTTACATCGGTTAATGTAAGCCCCGCTTTATCAAGGCTCTGTTTCACAACAAGCGGAACGGTCCTGACCGCATACCTATATATTTCGTGACCGTTCATCTTAATGAAAAGTTCATTGCCTGTATAATCCGGATTATACGACCTGCCTGTCCTTAACAGATAGACGCTGTCAATTGTATCGGATCTTGTTACGTGTGACAATATACCCGCATCAAGGTCTGTAGCTTCCACCAGAGCCGCTCCGGCTCCGTCGGCAAATATCATGCAGTCAACATCATGAGGATCTGTAACCCTCGACAGAACCTCTGCGCCTATAACAAGCACACTCTTTGCATCGCCTGACTTTATATAATAATCGGCCAGAATCATCCCGTGCAGCCAGCCCGGACAGCCGAAAGGAATATCAAAGGCAACCGTATAGGGGTTTTTTATTTTCAATTTATGTTTTACCCTGGAGGCTATGGCCGGAACCGTATCGGATCTCCTGTTATCAGCTCTAACATCTCCTAAATTCTGAGCGACAATTATGTAATCAAGTTTTTCCCTGTCCGTATTTTCCAGCGCCATCTCGCCCGCCATAAATGCGATATCGGAGGTGTTCAGATTATCTGTTACATATCTCCTTTCATTTATGCATGTTATCTCTTCGAGTTTATTGATGATATCGATATTGGCTTTTTTGATTTTTATCCCGTCGGACCGGTAAAATTCACGCCCGAGAAAATATCTGTTCGGTATCTTTGCGGTCGGTATATAACTTCCCGTTCCGGTTATGATCGAATTCGGCATAATGGAATCTTTCCCCCTGCTTTGAAACAATCTTTTCATTCATTAAAGCATTAAAGGTTAACGGCTCTGAAAGTATTCATCGGGTGAGTTTTTGAGCCTTTCAAGCTGTTTTTCAATCTCCCCGATCCTTGCATTTTTAACGTTCTGGCTGAATGCGCGTCCGGTCGGCCTTCTTTTCACATCATCAATTTTTTTCAACAGACTCTTCCGTTCGGTCTCGATACGCTCTTTTTTCCGTGTCTCCGCATCGAGTTTTTCTTTCTCCGCGCGGTCAGCTTCAGCCTGTTTGCGCTCCTGCTCGGTCTGCAGCTTTTCCTGCCTGATGCTTTCTATCATATGTTCGTAATCCGGACGGGTACCACCTGAAACCGACCCGCTTTCAGGCCGGTCCGGCGGAATTGTGATCGTTTCATATTCAGCATCAGGAGGCGGCTGGTCGCTGAACCGCTTTACGCCGTTTTTATCGGTCCATGTGTATATGTTTTCGCCCGCAAGACACGGACAAAGCCAGAGCATAACGACGAACACTGATATGGCTGCTTTTTTCATAGCATAACCTCATTAAAGTTTATATTTATTTTTCAGATCCCATGAAAGCAATTTTATGGTTTCAAACGCTTTCTCAACCGTTTTCTCCCTGTCCGGGTTAACAAGGCAGCATGTCGCGGGAGAGAGCAGGCTCTTTTCCAGCAATAATCTCATGTCAATTCCTCTTTTCGCAAGAAGATTCCATGTTTCTTCCAAACGGTAAATCAAAGACGGGATATTCTCCTTTTCAAAGGTTTCGGAGCCTGTAGGAACAATTCCCCAGACTATAACCCCGCCTCTGTCCAGAAAACGCCGTATCGACGGCGCATAAGAGGAAAATATTCCGGCATTCGTGTATATATCAAGAGAGAGAATGTCCAGATCAAGACCCAGCAGAAAATCCCAGTCGGGATTCCCGCACAGGTGAATACCCCTCGGACGTTCAATCTGTGAGAAAAAAAGATCCAGATCTTCCTTTGCTTTAATATCTCCGTATCCGGACATGGCTGAAAAGAGAAACTGAAGCCCCGGCTCATCAATGAACATAAATGCGTTTTCATTCAGTTTTTTTAAACGGGAGAGCTGAACGTTTATACGCTTTGCCATGAATTCAAGCATGAATGGGCGGATGGTATCATCAAATAGAATCGGACGGTCGTTGCCGTCTATTATATTGAAACCGAAGCTTATGGGCCCCTCAAGCTGTCCCCTGATTGCGGGTCTGCCGGATAAATCGAGGGAAAGAAACCTGTGGTAAACTTCTGAATATGTCCTGCTTATATCGAAATATTCCGGCTCATCAAAATGGCTCATCGTTTCATCAAACTCGCTTATGAATTTATCAAGCGAAAAGCGAAGCGTTTTATTTTTAACGTCAAGCAGAATGCCAGGAAAATGTTCGGCAGCCTGTACATACATATCTTCGTAATAGCTGTAATTCGGTAGCTGCGGCCAGAAAGGAATATCCATAGATAATGCAGTTTCAAGAGCACGGTCCACATTTGTATGAGGCATAACAGCCATTGCGGTGGTCAGAAGGTTCCCCGGAATCGGCATCGTCAAATTACCCTTTTAAAAATAAATTTATATTCAGATGAAACGGCGATAATCAGACTTTACACGAACTGCCCTGCTTCATGCAAGTTTTCAGGCTTTTATGATCGCGTCCGAGGTGAAAGTTGAGCCAGGAGGATGTTCCGTCAAGCTCCCACATCCGGGGCGGAATCAAGCCATCTACCATATGGCCGGTCTCTTTTGATGAAGAAAAGCGCTGCCATGCCCGGTACCACACACAGGGACGGTCGCTGTGAACTTCACAGAAGCCGTTCCTGCTTCCACCGCATGCGCCGTTTCGCAAATGTTTCGGACATTTCGACTCAGGGCACAGAAAAGCAAGGTGCTCTATGGCGCAATCTCCGCACCGGCGGCATCCGAGAAGCAGCTTTTTTGGAAGATCCTCCGCAAGGTATATCAGCTTTCGCCCGGTCTTTTTCCGGTCTAAATTCCGGCAAAGCTTTCTGATGAGAGGGCTAAGCGGAGCATCCGTCCTGAATCCGGCGCTGTGCAGTATCCGCAGGATGGAGTATTCCGCTGAATCCAATAAACCCGGTTTTGCCCTTATCTTTCCGAATAAGTTAGCGTTCTCCTGGTTCTCCTCCTCAGGGAAAGCATAGAAACCATAATCCGGTGACTCGCTGAATTCCTTGATAAACTCACGCCATGACCCTTCTATTTCGGCAAGTCTGTCAAGCAGCCTGACGGCCGGAGCAAAGCTGCTGTGGACTCCCCCGATGTGTATTCCGCGATACCCTATTCCCTTCAGAACTGCCGCAAGCCGCGCAGCCCGCTCTATAGAAGCTTCACGCCCTGAAGAAGGATCTCCCCATTCGGCTGACACCTGTTCCGCCAGCCGGCTGCTTACAATTGCTCCGGGAACCTGTCCCGAATTCATCAGACGGGCCGTGGCCGGGGTCAGGAGATAGACAGAGCCGATAACCGGAAGTTCAAGTCCCATGTGCTTCCTGATCAGAATCAGTTCTCTGAATTTTTTTGCGTCATAGCCGAGCTGGGTAATCGCAAAGCCGGCTCCCGCAAGGGTCTTCCGGCAGAGTTTCGCATACTGGGCAAAAGACTCACCTTCGGAATATTTGAAAGGTGAGACGGCGCATCCCGGAAAAAACACGTCGGGATCGCCTGAAGACTCCAGCCTGTCGCTCAGCATCCTGAGCATTGAAATAAGATTAACCGAATCGAGATCAAAAACAGGCGCCCCCTGGCCGCAATATCCCCTTCCGGTATAATCGCCAGTCAGCGCAAGAATATTCTTCATTCCCATCATCGCAAGCTGCAGGGCGCGACTCTCCATTCCCACCCTGTTCATGTCGCGGCAGGTGAAATGAACTATAACGTCCATTCCAAGTTTGAAAATATCATGCCCAATGGCATCGGGAGAAAGGGCGGGATTGCCGCCGGGGTTATCCGTTATTGAGACTGCCGAGATACGGCCGTCGTCAAAAGCTTCGGCGGCGATTCTCCTGACCTGCTCTGTTGAGCGGCCTGTAGACTCACGACCCGGAACCAGTTCAAGGGTTATCACGAACCGTCCCGGATCTGAAAGATCGTTCTGAAATACGCGCAGCATGTTACCTCCTGCAGTACTTCGCTCTACCCGCAATATGATGTAAATAAATCGGAATAATCTTCAACCGAAACGATTTTTATCAATCATCCGGAATCTCCATAAGCTTTCCGCAGCATGGCGGAATCCTGCCTCCCTTTACAAGAACAGCATACTTATTGCAGGTCTGGCAGTAACAACGGCAATCTCTGTCCACATAAACTTCGGGATATCGATCAGCGCCTTCCGCCTTCAGTCCCTCAATCGCAAAACGTGCGAACTTGTTCTTCTGCGGAATATATTCGCCTACAGGAACCATTTTTTTATTGAAGCGAACGCAATCAACCATGATTCGCCAAAGGGTTTCGAGCTTTGCGGTTTCATCAGGATTTTCAGGCGTAAACTCTACCAAATTTTTAACAATGTTGATCTGCATGAGGGAATCTCCTTATATTGTTGTAATAACATAATGCTGCATATCAAGCTTTTTACGTTCAGTCGGGATTCAGCGCCCCTTTTATTTTTTCCCGTTTTTACATTAATTCACTTTGGCAAATGCTCTTGCTTTCGCCTTGCAGACGGGGCATGAATCGGGCGGCTCATTTTCACAGGTGTATCCGCATACCGAACAGACATAATAATCGGCCTGTTCCTGTTTCCCGAGATTATCGAGAGCATTCCGGTAAAGAGCCGCGTGAACCTTCTCCACCTCATTTGCATAGGTAAATGTCTGGATCGCAGCCTTATTTCCTTCAGCTTCAGCAGTTTTTATCATTTCCGGATACATTGATTTAAATTCGTGCGTTTCACCGGCTATCGCCTCTTTCAGATTCTCTGCAGTGCTCTTTATTCCTCCGACTGTTTTCAGATGGGCGTGGGCATGAACTGTT
>CAZOEH010000057.1:5988-11967 GCA_964578785.1 uncultured Desulfonema sp.
TGAAGAGCCGTGCCACACGCGGATATCCTTCTTTTTCAGCCTGCTTCGCAAATGCGAGATACTTGCGGTTGGCCTGAGATTCACCAGCAAATGCTTCCATCAAATTCTTTTCTGTCTTGCTCATCTTCATTTTTCTCCTTTTTTAGTTTGATTGTTTCTTATATCATTCTCACATAAAGATCCCTGATACACAAAGATAAAAAATTTTTCCGGATTAATTCCTCGCGGCTTTGTGCTTCAGCGTGAAAAACTCTTTATTTAATTTGAACCCTCGAACCCTTGAATCCTGTTCTTTTAATTATTCCATTATTTTCTGACAATTTGGGCATACGCCGAAAAAATCGAGCCTGTGTGATACGATCTTATAGCCCGTCTCCATATTAAGCTCCCTTGAAATTTCATTTAGAGATGAAAGATCCGGATCAACAATCGATTTGCATTTCACGCACATGATGTGCGGATGAGGGCGGGGATTTTTTCCGTCATACCGGTTGCTTTCATCTCCGAATCCCATCTCCATGACCTCGCCTATCTCTTTCAGCAATGTGATTGTTTTATAAACTGTGGCAAGGCTGGTTGTGGGAAACTTTTTTATTACTTCCCGGTAAATCTGATCAACTCCCGGATGTTCGCAGCTGTTTGCCAGTATTTCTACTATGGCTATACGCTGGGGAGTAATACGAAATCCTTTCTCTTTAAGCCTTTCAACCATGTAATCGAGTCTGGTGGATATGCATGTGTCCATTATTTATCTCCAATTGATTCCGGTCTGATCAGTTCAACAACTCCTTCTGAAGCCAGTCTTTGACTTTGCCTTCCACGGCATATACACCCTTGTTGTATCCGACCGATTCCCGGAACTCTTCCTTAACATTTTCGGGAAGTTCGAAACTTGCGAGCTCAACAGCCTCTTCGGAATTTCTTCGTATCAGGTACACAACAGGATTCTCTCCCCAGTTATTGACCACAAAATAATGGCTGACATCATTTTTTGAACGGATAAGATTTACTCCATGAGCCCAGTTGTTCCCCCACTCAAGGTATAAAACAACAGCTTCTTCGGGAGTCATCTGCCAGTCAATTGCATTAACAAGATTTATATCATCACGGATCTCATTCAGCTTCATCATATTTATTTCCTCATATTTATAATTTTGGAGAATAATTATTTCATTCACATTATTTTTTTTATTATATGCAACCCTGCATAAATGTCAACTGATTATTTGATAGTTATAAATATTTATTAATAATAATTATCCAATAAAATAATAAACCATATTATATTTTTATGCATAAAAAATATTGACTCGGCAAAATCAATAGATTAAGTGTTATTTATGGTTACATTTAGTAACTAATAGTTCGTTGATTGAGGGATTAGTTTTATGAAAGAACTGATATCGACTAAAGATGTGGCTGAATTACTCGGGGTCAATGAGAAGATGGTATATGTCCTTATTACAGAAAAGGGCTTGCCTGCTACAAAAATTACCGGCAAATGGTTGTTTCCCAGACACCTTGTTGAACAATGGATTGAAAACAATACCCAAAACTATCCGGAATCGAGAGTAACACTCCCTCCATACCACGGATTACTCATAATTGCCGGCAGCAATGATCTTCTGCTTGACAAGTCCATATCACTCTTTAACACCCTTTATCCGGAACATGTCGCGGTTTTCGGAAACCTGGGCAGCATGGGCGGTTTAAAAGCGCTCCGACGAAACCTGTGCCATATTGCATCGAGCCACCTTCTCCAGGAGAATGAAAACGATTATAATTTTCAATTTGCGTCAACAGAACTTGAAAATATGCCCGCAATACACAATTTCTGCAGACGTGAGCAGGGACTTCTAGTTCAAAAAGGAAATCCGAAAAGCATTACCGGTATCGCAGATCTCGCGCAGAAGGGAATACGTGTCGCCAACAGGCCGCTTGGGACAGGAACAAGACTGCTTTTCGACAGGGAATTAAAAAAAGCAGGTATAGACAGTGATAAACTCGAGGGATACGGCAATGAAATTTCAAAACATATAGATGTTGGTATCGAAGTATTGACTGGACGTGCTGATGCGGCTCCATGCATCAGGCCGGTGGCATCTTTACTTGGACTTGATTTCCTTCCGTTACGATGGGAACGCTATGATCTTCTGATTCAAAAAGATCGTTTTTTTGACAAGGGCGTACAACTGTTTTTAGGGCTTCTTCATGAAAAACAATTTCATGATATGGCAAAACATTTCGAGGGATACGACACGAGCATGAGCGGTAAAATGGTTTTTCCACATGAAAACCAAACAGATAAGAGCATATGATATTCCTGCCTGTTATGTCGAAATATTAATAAAAATTAACACAGCGAAAGGGAGAATTAAAATGAAACGGAATGTTTTTATTGCTTCACTTACAATGATTGCGGCGCTATTGATTTTTTCCGGCATCCCTGCACTTGCCGCGGATGCTAAATTGCTGAGGATGGCAACGACTACAAGTACCGATGACACAGGCCTGCTCGATTATCTGAAACCTTACTTTGTGAAAGAGACCGGAATTGATATCCAGTGGGTCGCCACCGGCACCGGAAAAGCTCTTAAGCTGGGGGAAAACTGCGATGCCGATGTTCTTCTGGTTCATGCTCCTGATGCGGAAAAAAAATTCGTGGCTGATGGTTTTGGTCTGAATCGTAATGTCGTTATGTACAATGACTTTATTTTAATAGGCCCGGCATCAGATCCCGCCGGCGTAAAGGGCAAAGGAGTCAAAGAATGCCTCGGAGCAATTTCAGAGAAGAAGATTAAGTTTGTGAGCAGGGGCGATAAATCAGGAACACATCAGGCCGAACAGATTTTATGGAAGGCAAGCGGATTTCAGGTTCCCGATAAGGAATCCTGGTATGTGCAGGCAGGCCAGGGAATGCTGACTACAATCCAGATAGCGGCCGAACAGAACGGATATACTCTTACAGACAGGGGAACCTACATCAAATATGAGGACACAATGAAGGGAAATCCGCCCTTAAAGATACTGGTAGAGGGAGATGACCTTCTCAAAAACATTTACAGCGTAATAGTCGTGAATCCGGCAAAATGCCCGAATTCCAAAGCGGATCTCGCAAAAGCATTTTCGGACTGGATGAGCAGGCCTTCAACTCAGAAACTTATTACAGGTTTCAAGCTTTCAGGAAAGCAGCTTTTCTTCATTTCTTCAAAGTGATATGCGGTAATTTCGTAAAAGGTGTTATTTAAATGGATTTTATCATAGACGGTCTGTTTCAGGCAATTCAGTTGCTTATCCATGGCGATGGTGAGACCTATTCGGCCGTCTATGCAACCATCAGGGTATCTGCCTATTCAATGGTTGTCAGCCTCCTCATAGGAATTCCGGTGGGATTTATGATGGGGCACCATGATTTTTTATGGAAAAAGCATATCCGGACAATAACCGATACTCTCATGTCACTCCCTACTGTTCTTGTCGGCCTCCTGGTTTATGCCTTTTTAACAAGCCGGGGGCCTCTGGGGGAATATGGACTTCTCTTTACCCTTGAAGGGATTGCAATCGGGCAGGCGATCCTTGCCCTTCCGATAGTAATAGCTCTGACGGCATCCGCCGTCGAAAGTATGGATTACAAGCTGAGAATAACACTCGTATCGCTTGGCGCAAGCAGGCGACAGGTGCTCTATTCCACGCTCTGGGAAGCACGTTACGGCATTCTTGCGGCATCCATGAACGCTTTCGGAAGAGTGCTCACGGAGGTTGGAATCGCCATGATGGTCGGCGGAAACATCAAATGGCATACGCGGACCATCACCACCGCCATCGCTCTTGAAACCAATAAAGGAGAATTTGTGACCGGTGTCGCGCTCGGAATTGTTCTTATGGCCATAGCATTTATCGTAAATTTTTCACTCTCCTTTCTGCGAAACAGATCATGACAATGAATACTCCAGCCTATCAGCTTACAGGTGTTAAAAAGTTCTACAACAATCACCAGGCTGTTTATATCGAGAACCTGTCGATTCCGCAGTCTTCCATAACGGGCCTTGTCGGCCCAAACGGAAGCGGAAAGAGCACGCTTTTAAACATGCTGGCCTTTACCGACAAACCCTCGGAAGGAACAATTCTCTTCAAAGGCCGAAAAGCCGAACCGTATTCCGATATCGTGCGCTTCCGGGTAAGCCTGCTTGCCCAGGAGCCGTATCTCCTTAAACGCTCCGTTTATGAGAACATAGCTTATGGATTGAAACTGAGGGGAGGCAATCCTTCCCGGTATACCGAACAGGTTGATGAATCTCTGGCTCTTGTCGGATTGTCTCCCCGGGAATTTTCGGGCCGCCCATGGTATGGACTTTCCGGAGGAGAAGCCCAGAGGGTGGCGCTTGCCGCGCGTCTGGTGCTGAAACCGGAAGTTCTTATTCTGGATGAGCCCACAGCAAGCGTCGATGCCGACAGCGCCGGGCGGATAATGGACTGCGCTCTTATGGCTTCGAAGGAATGGGGCACAACTCTTATTATAGCCAGCCATGACTGGAAATGGCTTCACGAGATATGCGGCAATGTTTTCCAGATGTTCAGGGGAAAGATAATAGGAAACAGCATGGAAAACATAATATTCGGTCCATGGTATCAGGATATAAACCGATTCTGGGGAAAAGAGCTTGAAGACGGCCAGCGAATCAGGGTACCCGCGCCGCCTTCCCCGTCCTCAGCGGCAGTTATTCAGCATGGCCTTATTACTCTGAACTCCCAACCACCGGCCCTGAAGCAGGATGAGCATGCTTTAAACGGAGTTATTGCACAGCTATCGCTTGAACCTTCAACGAATGCGGTAATGGTATCCATCCGTGCCGGCAGCCAGATATTCATGCTCAGGATTTCCCGGGACGAAGCCCGGAAAATAAACCTTTTTCCGGGACAGAAGATGTACATTTCCTATCCTCTGTCGGCAGTTACGTGGTATTGAATTGTGAAAGCCGAATAACCCGGAATTGCCGAAATGGTATGGGCTGTTGCGTACCGCCGGATTTTTTTCTTATTTCTGCAACGGCGGCAAATCCGCATCCATTAGATCCGAACAGCCCCAATGGAAATATATTCACGACGCCGTGTATCATATCCGCCTGTCCAGATCTTTGTTAACTACCCTGGGGCGTTGTTTATGTTTCCGCATAATTTCCGGTGTTACGCAACAGCCCATACCCCTTCCCGGCAATTAATATGTTTTGGCAAAAATATTAAATCCTATTCCTCTCTCCCCATAAAAAGGAGAAAAAAGCAAGCAGGCTCACAACGGCTGAGACGACACCGGTTGCAGAAAGGCCCCCCGCAAGCCAGACAGGCCCGCCGATAAGCGCCCCGGTCATTCTCCCCAGCCCGGATGCCGCGAGATAGCCCGACATCATTGTGGCTCTTGCCTCCGGGAGAATCTCGGTGCAAAGGGATATTGAACATACGATCGCAAATTCAAAGAAAAGAAAAACCATGAAAAGACCCGCAAGTGCAATAGAAAGATTTTTTCCGAATAAAGGAAGTATCAGATAGCTGGCTGATGAAAGAAGAAGGCCTGCTGTAATAGAGCGTCTCAGTCCGAACCTGTCTGAAAGAAGTGCCGTCAAGGCCTCTCCGGCAAATTCCGCAACTCCGATAACGGTCGTTCCGATCCCGATTGCGATAATACTCAGGCCGAATTCTTTTTCAAGCCAGATCCCGTACACCACAAAAAGGTTGTCATTCGCCGCGCTGATGAAAAATATGAGGCCGAGTGTGCCGAGGGCGGCTCTGTTCTCTCCGAGTTTTTTCAATGCGGCAAAATACCCTTCTCCTTCCGGTTTAATTATAACCCTTTTCTTATCAGCGGGTATTATTATAATTAATGATATAATACCGGCAATGCCGAGAATTCCCAGTGCAAAAAAAGGCGAGCGCCACCCCAGACGGTCAATAAGAATCCCTATTACGGGGATCCCGATAAGAGAA
>CAZOEH010000058.1:0-11950 GCA_964578785.1 uncultured Desulfonema sp.
TTCATAAGGCCTATAATTTCCCGGTGGCCTTCACGCGGGCGGCAAATGTTTACGGCCCCGGACAGCAATTATATAGAATCATTCCCCGTGCCATATTTTTCTTTTTGACCGGCAGGAAGCTACAGTTGCACGGCGGCGGAGCTTCGATACGTTCTTTCATCCACATCCGCGACGTAGCGGATGGCACATTGCGTATCGCAAGGCAAGCGCCCTATGGCGAGATTTACCATTTATCGACGTCACGCAATATTTCAATTCGTGCCCTGGTGGAGATGATTGCCAAACAACTCAATATGGATTTTGATAAAAATGTAGATGTTGTGGGTGACCGCCTCGGCAAGGATGCCGCGTATTTGCTTGACAGTTCCAAAGCAAGGACAATGCTGGGCTGGAAAGACCGGATAAGTCTGGAACAGGGTATCGAAGAAACGATTGCATGGGTGAAGGATAATCTGGATATTTTGAAACAACAGCCTTTTGATTACATACATAAACAATAATATTGGACACGGATTAACACTGATTTGCAGGATTTTAAATATAAAGCACTCACTGAGAAGATCATCGAAATTTTCTTTGATGTATATAACAAACTTGGGTATGGCTTTCTGGAAAAAGTATACGAAAATGCAATGATGGTTGAATTCGGGAAAGAAGGAATTCATGCTACATCACAGTCTCCAATCAAAGTGATGTATGAAAAGCAGGTTATAGGAGAATATTTTGCTGATATATTAGTTGAAGACAAAGTGATAGTCGAAATCAAGGCATCAAAGAAGTTAGCTTTGGAACATGAAGCACAGTTATTGAACTATCTGAAGGCAACAGATATTGAAGTTGGGTTATTGCTTAATTTTGGCCCTGCGCCGGAGATTAAGCGCAAAGTATTTGGTAATTTAAGGAAATAAGATCTGTGTATATCTGTGAGATCTGTGTCCTAATTTAGGAGGTATTAATGAATATTCTGGTGACTGGCGGTTGCGGGTACATTGGATCGGTTTTGACGCCGAAATTGTTAAACCTGGGTCACCGGGTTACAGTTTTCGATATCATGTGGTTCGGCAGGCACCTTGCCGATCATGAAAACCTGCGCGTCATACAGGGTGACATCAGAGATGTGGACACTGTACCCATGGAAGGTATCGATGCCATCATCCATCTTGCCAACATAGCCAATGACCCCTGTGGCGACCTGAATGCAAAATTGGCATGGGAGGTAAACGTTCTGGCCACGATGCGCCTCGTCGAAAAAGCCATTGCACACAAGGTCAAGCAGTTTATCCTTTCCAGTTCCGGAAGCGTCTATGGAGTGAAAGATGAAGCGAAGGTGACCGAAGAGCTTTCTCTGGTACCGATTTCCGACTACAACAAAACAAAGATGATAAGCGAACGTGTACTCTTGAGTTATAAGGATAAAATTATCATACAAATCGTTCGTCCTGCAACGGTTTGCGGCTATTCTCCGAGAATGCGCCTCGATATATCGGTCAACATGCTCACAATGCAGGCCCTGGCCAATGGTCGCATTACCGTTTTCGGCGGCGATCAGACCCGCCCCAACATTCATATTCAGGATATTACCGATGTATTCATTCATTTTCTAAATCTTGGCAACAAAGCGCCGGGTATCTATAATGCAGGCTTTGAAAACATTTCTATCCTCAAAATTGCCAAAATGGTTACTGAAAATGTACCGGCGGAAATCATTGTCTCTGTATCCAACGATCCCCGCTCTTACAGGCTCAATGCCGATAAGCTTCTGTCGACCGGCTTCAAACAAAAATACATGGTTAATGATGCTATTCAGGAAATAATTAAAGCCTATCGAAATGGGGAATTGGCCGACCAGGATCTCTGGTATAATATCAAAACCATGAAAAAACTGAACAATCTGGAATAGAACCTCAATTTTTGAAGGACTAATCATTTATGGATCAAGGTCTCCAAAAAAAGCTCTATTACGACATGCTCCGCATCCGCCTGATCGAGGAAGCCATTGCCGGGCGTTATCGCGAACAGGAAATGCGTTGTCCTGTTCATTTTTGCATCGGACAGGAGGCGATTGCCGTTGGCGTCTGCGCGAATCTCTCGAAAGACGATTACGTGATGAGCAGTCATCGCTCTCACGCCCACTATCTGGCAAAGGGAGGAAATCTTAAGGCAATGCTCGCGGAAATTTACGGGAAAGCTACGGGCTGTTCAGGTGGCAAAGGCGGCTCCATGCATCTCGTTGATATTGACGCAGGATTCCTGGGGGCCACGCCAATTGTCGGCGGCATCATTCCTATCAGTGTAGGCACGGCTTTCGGCACATCCATGAAGGATGAGAACCGGATTTCAGTTGTTTTCATTGGAGATGCAGCCGTAGAAGAAGGGGTTTTCAGTGAAAGCCTCAATTTTGCTTCATTAAAAAAGCTTCCCGTCCTGTTTGTCTGTGAAAATAATTTCTTTTCCGTTTACTCACCCTTGTCCGTCCGTCAACCCGTTGAAAGAGACAATATAGCAATAGTCAAAGCCTATGGAATTTACACCGATAAAGGTGACGGCAACAATATTATAGAAATCTGCGAAAAATCGGCCAAAGCTGTTGAGCATCTGCGTAGCGGCCTTGGACCTGCTTATATCGAATTTGACACCTATCGCTGGCGGGAGCATTGCGGACCTAATTTCGATAATGATATAGGCTACAGGACAGAGGCTGAATATCTGGAGTGGCGCAATCGTTGTCCTGTTGAATATCTCGAAGGGGTTCTGAAAAGAGAAGAGATTCTTTCTGACAGTGAGATTGAAGAAATGGCCAAAATGATCAAAGACGAAATTGAGGAGGCCTTTCGCTTCGCTTTATCCAGCCCTTTTCCTTCTGAAAAAGAACTTTACAGGCATCTTTACGCCGACTGACAAGAAAAGGATTCTATGGAGCGAGAGATTACCTACGCAAAAGCAGTTTTAGAAGCAACCGCTCAGTGCATGACGGAAGATCCGTCCGTCTATATCATGGGGCTTGGTGTGCCGGACCCGAAAGGTATTTTCGGAACTACTCTTGGTCTGAAAGATAAATTCGGAGACAAAAGGGTCATGGACATGCCTGTATCTGAAAACGGCATGACCGGTGTGGCAATCGGGTCCGCCCTGGTAGGCATGCGACCGATCATGACTCATCAGCGAATAGATTTCATGCTTCTTGCTCTTGATCAGATCATAAACAATGCAGCTAAATGGCACTACATGTTTGGTGGAAAGATGAAAGTGCCGCTGGTCATCCGGTTGTTAATTGGCCGTGGCTGGGGGCAGGGGCCGCAACACTCACAAAGTCTCCAGGCCATCTTTACCCATATTCCCGGCCTGAAGGTAGTAATGCCTTTTACCCCTTACGACGCAAAAGGTTTGCTTGTTTCCGCAATCAGAGATGATAGTCCGGTTATCTACATCGAACACCGCTGGCTGCACAATATTACAGGCATTGTACCGGAAGAGATCTATGCTGTGCCGATAGGAAAGGCAAGAATTGCGAAAGAGGGAAAAGAGATCACCATCGTGTCATCATCACACATGGTTTTAGAATCCATTAAGGCGGCGGATTATCTGGAAAAGGACGGTATCTCCACCGAAGTAATCGATCTAAGAACATTACAACCTCTCGACAGGGAAAGTATCATCAGCTCCGTAGAGAAAACGGGGCGTCTGCTTGTAGTGGACGGAGCCTGCCATACATCCGGGTTTGCGGCAGAAATCATCGCAACAGTCACTGAAAAAGCCTTCGGCTATTTGAAGTCATTCCCTCAGAGATTGACATTACCGGACTTGCCGACACCTACAAGCCCGGCCTTGGCAAACCTGTATTATCCACGAACCATAGACATTATTAATGCGGCCAGATCAACCTTTAATCTGCCGGAAAAAACCGAGGAAGACCTGGGGATCAAGCACGATCAGCCCCTGGATGTGCCGGACAAGTCGTTTACGGGGCCATTCTAACCTATTGGAAGTGAAGTTAAAGTGAAAAAAATTACAAGCACTTATAATCAGCAGACGATAATTAATCAAAGGGATGCATGTTCCGTCTGTGGTACAAAGGATTTATCAGAAATTCTTAAACTACCAAACCTACCTATAACGGGACTTTTCTCTAAAGATAAGCCTGTAAATTTTATGTCAGGCTTTAATCAAAGTTTGCTTTGGTGCCCAAAGTGCGGCCATGGACAACTTCACAATCAAATCAATCCATCGATTTTATATGATTCAAGTAAATACAGTTTTAAAACATCGATCAGTGCAACCGCCCGCCACGGGACTGAAAACTTTATTACCTTTCTAAAAAAGGTTTCTTTAAAAAAGAAATATAACTGTATCCTTGATGTCGGCTGTAATGACCTATATTTATTGGAGAAATTAGAATTTTTAGGAAAGTATAAGGTAGGTATTGATCCAATATGGAGTACAAAAGCTCCGGATAATATTGGCGAAGCAACAACTGTTATTGGGGAGACGATAGAAGAAGCAGATTTGACAAATTTATTACCTTCCAAGCCGGATTTGATTCTTTGCAGGCATACTCTCGAGCATATTTATGATCCTTTACAAATATTGAGAAAGCTCATTGAGTGCAGCACAGATGACGCGCTTTTTATATTTGAGTTTCCTTCATTCGAATCGATGATCGAACGATTAAGATTTGATCAGATATTTCATGAACATTTGCAATATTTTAGTAAGTCTTCGTTTGAAGAAATGCTGATGAATTCTGGTGCAAATTTAATAGAATTTGGTGAAAACTACCATGATTGGGGTGCGTTGCTTATCGCCTTTAAAAAAGATCCGGGACAGAGAAAAAATTATACATTTTCTTTTACAGCAACGGAGATCAACGAGAGGTTGGATCTTTTCAGGAAGCAACTTGAAAGTACCTATAAAATCATTCATTCGCTGAAATCTGATTCTATCTATGGCTATGGAGCGGCGCTGATGCTACCCGTTTTGGCCTACCATTTGAATAGTGACTTGTCTTTTCTTTCAGGTATCATCGATGACGATATGAATAAAGATGGCATATATTACCAGAATTTACCAACGCAAATAATCCATTCCAGTAAAATAAATGATTTAGAACAATTATCTATAGTGATTACGGCCTTGGATAACTTTAAACCAATCATGACGCATTTACTGTCTGTAAGACCCAGACACATTATTTATCCTTTCAATCTGGTATAAACTATGGAACTTGGCATAAAAAATCGATTAGCTCTAGTAACAGGTGCCGGACGTGGCATAGGGCGGGCGATCGCTCAATGTCTTGCCGGAGAAGGCGTGCATGTGGCCGCTGTTTCGCGAACAAAAAGGGATATCGAAAGTCTCATTGACACAATCGGTGGGACTGAACAAGGTCATCTGGGTATTCCTATAGACTTGACCCGAGAAAATGCACCTGCGGAGTTATGCATGATACTTGCTGAAAAATTTGGAGAACCTTCCATAATTGTCCATAATATGGGGGGGACTCTTGATATTAAAGATCCTTTCTGTTCGATTGCCGATTGGCGCCGCGTTTATAGATTTAATTTTGAAGTCGCTGTTGAACTTAATATCTTGCTCGTACCCCCCATGCAAAAAAAACAATGGGGGCGGGTTGTCCATATATCTTCCATATCAGCTATGGAAAATCATGGTCCTGTAACATACTGTGCGATCAAGGCGGCGCTAACTGCATATACTAGGAGCTTTGGTGGCGTTGTGGCCCCCGATGGTGTTGTTGTGTCCGCCGTATTGCCTGGAGCTGTATTTACAGAAGGGGGTTACTGGGATTATACTTCAAAAAATAATCCTGAACATGTACAACGTTATTTGTCAGAAAGACAACGAATCGGCCGTTTTGGGAAAACGGAAGAAATTGGAAACATGGTTGCTTTTCTTTGCTCAGATTTGGCATCTTTTAACACTGGCAGCATCATTCCCATTGATGGTGGCCAAGGAAGGGGTTATTTTGGTCAATAATAAATTAAATTGCGGATTAAGAAAGAGAATCGTAGATATGGTTCGGGAAGGGAGAGATGGGCATATCCCAAGCGCCTTTTCAATACTTGATATTTTAGTTGTTCTATACAAGGATTTTCTTAAATTTGATCCCAAAAATCCGCAGTGGGAGCATCGGGATTATTTTATATTAAGTAAAGGTCACGGATGTTTAGCCTTATACATGGTTTTAAGAGAGCATGGTTTTATAACAGAGGAGGATCTCAGGTTATTTTGCAAGCAAGAGGGGATTTTAGGGGAACATCCCGATTGTACAAAAGTGCCGGGGGCTGAGGCATCTACGGGATCTCTTGGACACGGATTGCCGTTTGCAGTCGGAATCGCCCTGGGTTTACAAATAAAAAGAATGAATAACAAGGTGTATGTTTTGGTTGGTGACGGAGAATGTCATGAGGGCACCATCTGGGAGGCTGCTAATGTAGCCAATAATTTACAATTGGGTAATTTATGTGTCATTGTCGATTGGAATGGTTCCGCCGCTCAGTTGATGCCGCGAGACGACTTGCCGGCTAAATGGAATGCCTTTGGTTGGGAAACTATAGTTATCAATGGCCATTCAGAGTCAGATATCGGGGCTGCTCTTTCAAGCATCAGCTTTAATTTAACAGGCGCCCCAACCGCGATTATTGCCAGGACGACCAAGGGCAAAGGTGTGCCCATGTTTGAAGGCCACGGCATCTGGCATCACCGAATACCCAATGATGAAGAGTATAAAATCATTATGGAGGCCCTTTCATGAACAAAAAAATCAGACAGCAATTTGCTGATACGATGCTCGAAGTGGGCCAAAAAGATCCCAACTTGGTTGTATTGCTTGGTGACATCAGCCATTTTATCATGCAACCCTTTGCGAAGGCCTGTCCCGGTCGGTTCTATAACATAGGTATTTGTGAGCCAACAATAGTTAGCATGGCAGCCGGGTTAGCCAAAGTCGGCTTTTATCCGGTTGTCCATACTATTGCGCCGTTCATCCTGGAAAGATCCTTTGAGCAACTGAAACTTGACTTTTGCTATCAACGAATGCCCGGCAATCTAATTACTGTCGGCAGCGCATTTGATTACTCAAATCTTGGCTGTACCCACCATTGCTATGACGACTTCGCGCTTATGAAATCTTTGCCGAATACCCAGATTTTTTACCCTGCATCGTGTAATGAATTCGACATTTTATTTAAGCAATCTTACAATAACCAATTACTGACTTTATTCCGCATTCCAGAAAATCAACATGAACAGAAAATCGATCCGGGAATGATTGAGCAGGGAAAAGCAATAAAAATATCTGAAGGCAAGGATCTGACCTTGGTGGCCTTGGGTCCACAGCTCAAAAATGCTGTTGAAGCGGACAAGATTCTTTCAAAAGATGGGTGGGATATAGAAATTATCTACATTCACA
The DNA here is from genome assembly GCA_964578785.1 of uncultured Desulfonema sp. GTDB lineage: Bacteria > Desulfobacterota > Desulfobacteria > Desulfobacterales > RPRI01 > RPRI01. The sequence goes on from CAZOEH010000058.1 coordinate 7,427, forward strand.
CGGTTCTACCACTTGACGTTGAAGCCATTCGGGCGAGTGTTGAGAAAACGAGAAAAGTATTGATTGTGGAAGAACATAATCGTTTTGGAGGCACCGGCTATGATGTCTTGAATGCAGTTTATAATATTGAAAATGTTCAAATATCTTCTCTTGCCATAAACACTTTTGTAAATCAGTACGGTTCATACGAAGAAATATGTGACAGTATAGAGCTTTCTGTTGATGGAATTATAAAATCTGTTTCTAAGTTCAGGAGATAAAAACCAAATGAACAAAAGAACTTTTGAACCTCAGAATCAAATTCAATTCGATACATATGATAAGAAAGGCGGCGTGATCTTAGGCCCATATTCAAGCCATATCTACAGAAGTGATCCACGGCATCTGTCTTTTTTATTAGCGCGTTACAAGTTTATATCAAAGATGCTGAAGGGCAAAAAAAAGGTACTTGAAATTGGTTGTGGCGATTCATTCGGGACAGCTTTGATTCTCCAAACGGTTGAAAGTGTGCATGCAATTGACATCGAACCTCTCGTTATTGAAGATAACTTAAAAAGGACTGCACACGAGGGGTGGCGATGCAGTTATGAAGTTCTGGATATTACGTCAAACATTCCGAAGGAGAGATTCGATGGCGCATTTGCGCTCGATGTTATTGAACATATTCCGCCGGAGCGTGAGGAGTATTTTATGAAAAATATCTTCTCCTCTCTAAATGAAGACGCAATGTTGTTAATAGGTACACCTAACATTACTGCTAAACAATACGCAAGCCCAGCCAGCGCCGAAGGCCATATTAACCTGAAAAATGAGAATTCATTGCGTAATTTAATGTCAAAATACTTCCGCAATGTATTTATTTTTTCGATGAATGATGAAGTTGTGCATACGGGTTATTCACCAATGGCGCATTATTTATTGGGAATGGGTGTCAGTAAAATTAATACTACCGTTTAGAAGCATATGAGAAAAATATGACTGAAATAAACATTTTAGAAACCCATCCCAAAGCAAATCGGGACTACAACAGACGGGCACAGGAAAAAACTCCTGAAATAATTCGAATCGCCAAGACGTTTGGAAAAGAATTCTTCGACGGCGACCGAAAATGCGGATATGGGGGCTACAAGTATGACGGACGATGGAAGGCGGTAGCGCGGAGGATGAAAGATTATTATAAATTAGCCGGGGATTGCGCCATTCTGGACATTGGTTGCGCAAAAGGTTTCCTCCTTCACGATTTTAAGGAACTGATGCCAGAGTGTACTGTGGCAGGGATTGATATCAGCAAGTACGCCATTGAAAATGCCATGCCTTCCGTAAGACCGTATCTTGAAGTTGCCGATGCGGAACAATTGCCCTACCCGGACAAAAGCTTTGATCTTGTCATTTCCATAAACTCAATCCACAATCTGCCTCTTGAACGACTGAAAAAAGCCATGAAAGAAGTGGAGAGGGTCAGCCGGAGGCATAGTTATATTACAGTTGATGCCTGGCGAAATGAAGCGGAGAGAGAAAATCTCTACAAATGGGTTCTTACTGCCGAAACCATGATGCATGTGGATGACTGGAAGAAGTTATTTGCCGAAGTCGGTTATAAGGGCGACTACTGGTGGTTCATTGCAGACTGATGCCAGGAAAAATCCTGACGATGCAATGGGCAATGCCGGAAACAATTGAACTATACCATAAAGAAATGCTGAGATGAGAATAACAAAAGCGGCTATTCTGTCGCAAATCAACCAACCCCTTGAAATAGACGAACTGATCATTCCCGGCTTAAAACGGGGCCAGGTACTCGTAAAAATCTGCTATAGCGGTATCTGCCATTCCCAGTTGAATGAAATCAGAGGACTGAAAGGGGAAGACAGATTCCTTCCGCATACTTTAGGGCACGAGGGCTCAGGCATTGTTATAGAAGTGGGACCGGAGGTGCAAAAGGTTAAAGCTGAAGATCATGTCGTATTGACATGGATAAAAGGAAAAGGGATAGACGCTCCCGCTACTCAATACCAGAGGCAAGTTGGTTCAGTTGTAAACTCCGGGGCGATTTCAACTTTTATGGAATATGCAGTAATATCCGAAAACAGACTGGTAGTTATTCCCGGAGAGATGCCCCTCAAAGAAGCCGCCTTGCTGGGCTGCGCTATTCCCACGGGCGCTGGAATAGTGTTGAATACGGCTCGTGTTCAGCCGAATAGCAGTGTAGCCGTTTTCGGCGTCGGCGGAATCGGTCTCAGTTCCATATTGGCAGCTAAAATGGTTGAAGCAGCCGTCATCATAGCGGTTGACATCCGTGAACAGAAGCTGATTCAGGCCAGGGAAATCGGCGCGACGCATACCATAAATGCGTCAACTCAGGATGTATTGGAGACAATAAAATCGATCACAAATGGCCAGGGCGTAGATTTTGCCATTGAAGCAGCGGGCAAGCGGGAAACGATGGAGACGGCCTTCAAATCTGTAAAAGATAAAGGCGGGTTGTGTATCCTGGCAGGAAATTTACCTGCTGGTCAGCAGATAAGCATTGATCCTTTCGATCTGATCAAGGGCAAACGGATTATCGGAACCTGGGGCGGGGAAACCGATCCCGACAGAGAGATACCGGATTATGTCGATCATTTCCTGTCTGGCAGAGTCAGCTTGAGTTTTTTTACATCTGATATCTACCGGCTCGCCGAGATAAATAATTCATTTAACGATTTAGCGTCCGGGAAAGTGAACCGGGCGTTGATAGAATTTCAATGAACGGTCCTGTCATAGCAAACAACCAGATATCCGTCACAGCTCTTAAAGACCGGTTCCGGTCATTTGCACGGCGCGTTGAGATGGATCGGGCTGTCTTATATGCCGTCCTTGCCCGGGTATGGGGTTTTGCCGCAGGCCCCGTAACAGCCCTTTTGATTGCTGCCAAATTTACGCCAACGATCCAGGGGTTCTACTACACTTTCGGATCTATTCTGGCATTACAGGTCTTTGCAGAGTTGGGCATCGGCTTTGCGATCACTCAGTTTGCCAGCCACGAATGGGCAAACCTGAGGATAGGTGAAAACGGGAAAATTACAGGCGATCCTGACTCTCTATCAAGATTGGCGAGTTTGGCGCAAATCGCTGTTAAGTGGTATTCCATAGTGGCCTTTATCGTAATTGCAGGGTTAAGCATCAGCGGCTATATATTTTTTTCACAAGCTGCGATACAGAATGTAAGTTGGAAATTACCCTGGATTTCTCTTTGCGTTTTAACCGGAATCAATCTTTTATCAGTTGCCATCTGGTCCCTGTTGGAAGGCTGCAATCAGGTATCCAATGTTTATTTTTACAGATTTTTTCAGGGATTATTGGGCAGTTTGGCGACGTGGTGTGCCATCCTGCTTGGCGCAGACCTCTGGACGGCAAGCATAATGACATTTGTTGGTCTTATCTATGCGGGCATTTTTCTTCGCAGAAACTATTGGGGATTCTTTAAATCACTCTTATTTATAAAACCGGATGGCTCGCGCTTGAACTGGAAGAAAGATGTTTTGCCTTTTCAATGGCGGATTGGACTAAGTTGGGTGAGTGGCTATTTTGCGTTTTCCTTATTTACGCCGGTGCTTTTTCATTATCATGGACCGGTCATTGCCGGTCAAATGGGAATGACCTGGGCCCTTGTTGGTGCTGTTTCTTCCATCGGTGGGTCATGGCTGGGGCCAAGAGTTCCGCAATTCGGTATGATGGTCGCGCAAAAGCGCTACGCTGAAATGGACAGGCTTTTCTGGCGGCTGATGCTGATTGTTACTGTAATCACGCTATCAGGTGCGATAGTGGTCTGGTTATTGGTGCTTGGACTTAATCATTACAATTACTTCTTAGCCCAGCGTTTATTATCCCCATTGCCGACAGCGCTGTTTCTTTCTGCTGCGATAATCCAGGCAGCATCGCTTCCTATGTCAATCTATATGCGTGCCCATAAAAAGGAACCTTTGCTATTTCTATCGGTTCTTGGCGGTATCTTAATAGGGCTATCAACCTGGTTGCTCGGAAAACATTATTCGGCGCTTGGCATGGCAGTTGGTTATTTGGCGATTTATACAATGATATTTCCGATGATTGTTTTTGTCTGGCAGCGTTGCAAAAAAGCGTGGCATGTAATTTAGAAAACTAAGAATGAGAATATGCAAAATCTAACCTTATCGGTCATAATGCCTAATTATAATCACGCACATTACCTGTCAACGGCGTTGGACGCTATATTAGCTCAATCTTACCAGCCGAAAGAAGTGATAATCATTGATGATGCATCGACGGATAATAGTGTGGAGATTTTAGAATCATATGCCGCGCAGTATAATATTATAAAACTAATTCGTAATGAAAAGAATCTTGGCGCAGTTGTAAATGTGAATCGGCAGTTGGAATACGTAACTGGTGACTACGTATATTTTGCGGGTGCAGATGATAAGGTACTCCCGGATTTTTTTGAGAAATCCATGAAATTATTATCGCAATATCCACAGGCGGGGTTGTGTTCAGGCTGGACGTTAC
>CAZOEH010000059.1:0-11801 GCA_964578785.1 uncultured Desulfonema sp.
GCTCTGGTGCCCAGGAAATCAACTATGTTCTTTAACAATACATCTATATTAACCGGTTTGGGTTCATGATAAACAGCACCCGCTTCGATACGGGATAAATCAAGAAGATCTCCTATCAGAGAAATAAGACCGCCTGTTTTTTCTTTTGCTCGGGCGAGGATGAGCTTTTCATCATTGGATTCTTCGCCCGCCATATCTTTTAAAACAATGGCTATCTGTTCATGAATTGTGGAAAGCGGAGATCTTAATTCATGAGAGACCTTTGCAACAAATTCAGATTTAAGCCTGTCAAGCAGCTTAAGTGCTGTTATATCTTCAACCGCAACAACAGCGCCAAGGGATTCGTTTTCATCTCCAAGAACAGGTCTTCCTCTTGCCATGAGAAATTTACCTTCAACAGGAGAAAACTCATATGTAGGAACATCTCCGGCATCGGGATGGCTTCCCTGTGATATTCCCGTAACAAGTCTGCAAAAACCTTCATCTTTAACATAATAACCAATCTGTTCACCAGTAGTGCAGCATGAAGTGTCAATGCCGATATATCTTAAAAAAGCCGGATTCATCAGGGCAACCTGGCCGGATGAATTGGTTACTACAATTCCATTGGGAAGAGATTCGATTATGGTCCTTACACGGCTTTTTTCGGTTCCAAGGTCCGACAGTGTTCTTTTCCTTTCAAGCTCCAGGTTTTCCGTTTCAAACGTCAGTTTAATCTTTTCTCTTGCACGATTTACGACTATTCTTAAATGTTCGGGCTCAAAAGGTTTTGCAATAAAATCATATGCGCCCTGTTTCATGGCTTCAATTGCGGTTTCAACGGTTGCATATCCCGTTATTACTATAACCAGGATATTCCGGTTGCTTTCTCTGATTCGTTTTAAGACCTGCATCCCATCAAGCCCTGGCATTTTCAGATCAAGAAGAACTAAAGAAACATCCTCTCTTTCCATGATATCAAGAGCTTCATTCCCCCGTGCCGCTGTCAGCACTTTTAACCCCATCCGGATTAGTATCCTCTCAGCTCCGCTCCTTATTCCTTCCTCGTCATCAACAACAAGAACATATGCCGTTTCGGGTTTATTTTTCAATTTGCAATTCCTTCCTTATCAAATTTTGCTGTGGGAAGTTCAATTACAAAAGTCGTTCCCTTACCCGGCCAGCTCTTTGCATATATTCTTCCCTTGTGATTATCTATCATGCTGTATACAAGGCTAAGTCCTAAGCCCGTGCCTTTCCCTTCTTCCTTCGTGGTAAAAAAGGGTTCGAATATATGCGGGAGTATGTTTTGCGGTATTCCGGGGCCGGTATCTGATATTTCAATTATTACGGTATCACTTTGCGGATGCTTATAACTTTTTAGCGAAAGTTTTCCATTTCCTTCCATTGCATCTGCGGCATTTAAAATTACATTCATAAAAATATGATTCAGCTGTTGAATGTCTCCGTAAACTTCAGGAAGTGATGGAGAAAGATTCTTTTCAATCTCAATATTATGAAAAAGGGTCTGATTTTCAAGCAAGAACATGGTGCGCAAAATAGCGCTGTTTACATCGTGCGGACGCATTTCCTGGCGTGTTTGTCGTGCAAATTCGAGCAGTTCCTTTACCGTGTCCCGGCATCTCTGGGCCTCTTTATAGATACGGGTTAGGTCATTACGTGCTCCTTCTTCAAGTTTATATTCTTCAAGAACGAGTTGAGTAAAGAGAGTGATGCTGCTTAACGGGTTATTGAGTTGGTGCGCAACGCCTGCTGCCAATTTTCCAAGAGAGGCCATTTTTTCCGACTGGAGAATCTGTATCTGAGCCTTTTCAAGCTCTTTTTTCATCCTGATGGTTTCACGCATGTCGTGAAAAAATCCTATTGTTGCAACTTCTTGTTCCTCTTCATAAACAATTGCGGCATTCAGGCTGATGGGGATATTCTCTCCGTTTTTTCCAAGGACATCAACTATGTATAATTTCAGCTTTCCTTTCCCGCCGTGGTCATCACTCCGGAGTTTCTTCATTATTTCTTTTGCTCCGTCTCCTGGATATACATCACGGATATTAAGATTATTTAATGCCTCTTCAACTTTGTATCCGCTTATTTCTGCAGCCGCATCATTGAAAATAAGAATCTTCCCATTCATGTCTGCCGCTATAACGCCGTCTACCGAACTTAAAATCAGGTTTTTCAAAAAAGCGTTTGATCTTTTTAGCCTTTCCTCCAGCCCTTCGAGTGCCGGAAAGTCAAAATCGAGAATCACAAGAGCATCGATACTATTTCCTGAAAGTATCGGATAGGAATAAAGGCAAAGTATTTTATCTTTATTTGACTGGGCTTTTCTATCCATCATGGTGGGTTTTTTTGTATCAAGGACAGTGACAGCCGGGCAATTTAAACAGTATGAAGTCCGGCCATATAGAGCATTGTAGCAGGGTTTGCCAACGATGTCTTTTTCCCAGACCTGATTTGTATCGTTATTATTAATGGCAAGAATATTGAAATCGGGGGAAATTACCAAAATTTTCCTTTTAAAAGCATCTATAGCCTTCAATAGATATTCATTTTGAATTTTTTGATCCATTCAACTCTCTCAAACTCGGTGAGGGTTTTGTAAAAACACAAATTGTATTTTTATAATCCCGGGGGGAATGACCATCAGGGAATTAAACTATTATAGTTAAGTCATAATCACCATAAAAATGCAATTGAAAGTTTGTATTTTTTTTATGACATGGATCCATATTTAAGCCGGAATTAAATGAATGATTGCTCAACTGAATTCACAAATTAAAGGAACACCGCGCATTAGTAAATTTATATTATACGGCAGAAGAATTTGTTTGATTTAGCGTGTATTAAAGATATTTTCTTAACTTCCCGGTTTGATTAATTGAATAAATATTTTTGCGAGTAGTTTGACACCAGATTTTACCTGCCGGTGTTGCCGGTGCTATTCCCCAAGATTATACTTGACAGGCGAAACCGCTCTTTGTTAATGAATGAGTATTCATTCATAATAATTTATAATTAATTTTTAATGGAGGCCTGTGATTAATAATAAAGTAAAAGGAAACGACAAGTACCACCGCATACTGGAGGCTGCTGTCAAGGTATTTGCCGAACAGGGTTTTTACCAATCGACAATATCACAGATTGCACGCGAAGCAGGAGTTGCCGATGGTACCATATATTTATATTTTAAAAACAAAGACGATATCCTTGTTCAGTTCTTTAACTATAAAACAAAGCAGGTTTTTGACAGCTTCAGGGAAGAGGTTGGAAAGGCCGATAACAGCTTTGAAAAGCTTAGAAATCTGATACGACGCCATCTTGAAGAATTTCAAAATGACAGGAACATGGCGGTTTTATATCAGGCGGAGACACATCAGAACAGCCGGCTTGTTGAAGAACAGATAAAGGAAATGTCAAAGCTGTATCTTGATATTGTTTCTGAAATAGTGGAGCGGGGTCAGGACGAAGGGAATATACGCAAAGACCTTTATGTCGGTCTTGTTAAAAGGTTCATACTTGGTGGTGTTGACGAGGTAATAAATACCTGGCTGCATTCGGAAGGTAAGTACGATCTTGTTTCAATGGCCGACCCTCTCGTTGATCTGTTTATAAGGGGAATAGGTAATTTAGGTAAAATAACGGACGAAAATTCTAAAAAGAATAACCTATAATTATTATATAAGGAGAAATCTATTATGGCACAGCTAATAGCCGATAGAAGGGATGTCGATTTTGTTCTTCATGAACAATTGCAGGTTTCAGATCTCAGTAAGCATGAAAAGTATATGGAATTCAGCAAAAAAACAATTGATATGATTATATCGGAGGCGCGTAATCTGGCAATAAAGGAAGTGCTTCCGACACAGAAATTGGGGGACAGGGAAGGGTGCAGGCTAGATAACGGCAAAGTAAGCGTTCCCGATAGTTTTCACAGAGCTTATGAACTGATCAAGGAGGGGGAATGGATTGCCATGACGGAAGACCCCGAATGGGGGGGGCAGGGTATGCCCAAAACAGTTGCTCTGGCAGCTGGTGACTATCTTGTGGGCGCGAACTATGCCTTCATGATGTACGGAGGTCTGACGCATGGTGCCGGGAAGCTGATTGACGCATTTGGAACGGATAAGCAGAAAAAACTTTTTTTAAAAAAGATGTATACCGGTGAATGGTGCGGTACGATGCTTCTTACAGAACCCGAGGCCGGTTCTGACGTCGGAGCTCTCACAACCAGCGCAAAAAAAAATGATGACGGCACATACTCGATAACAGGCAACAAAATATTTATTTCAGGGGGCGAGCACGACCTTGCTGAAAACATAATCCATCCGGTTCTTGCCCGAATTGAGGGAGCGCCGGCCGGTACTAAGGGAATCTCTTTATTTCTTGTGCCCAAAATATGGGTGAACGACGACGGAAGCCTTGGTGAATTCAATGACGTAGTTTGTACGGGCATAGAAGAAAAAATGGGTATTCATGGAAATGCCACATGTTCACTTGCGCTGGGCGGAAAGGGGAAGTGCCGCGGAACTCTGCTTGGAGAAGAGAACAAAGGAATGCGGGCGATGTTTCTCATGATGAATGAGGCTCGTCAGCTTGTCGGCCTTCAGGGTTTTACCTGTGCATCTTCATCTTACATGTATGCCGTTAACTATGCGAGACAGCGTGTTCAGGGGAAAAACCTGCTTCAAATGATGGATGCGAATGCGCCGTCGGTTCCCATTATACAGCATCCTGATGTGCGCCGCCAGCTTATGATAATGAAAGCCTATGTTGAAGGCATGAGGAGCTTGATTTACTATTCCGGTTTTTGCGCAGACAAGATGGAGACAGCAAGCGATGAAGGAGAAAAAGCGAAGTGCCATGGGCTTATTGAAGTACTCACACCTATACTTAAAGCATATATAACCGACAAATCCTTCGATGTGTGCAGCCATGGCATTCAGGTTTATGGGGGATATGGTTTTATCAAAGAGTATCCGGTTGAACAGTTGTTAAGAGACTGCAGAATCACAATGATTTATGAGGGAACAAACGGGATTCAGGCGATGGACCTTCTCGGACGCAAGCTTGGCATGAACAAGGGCAAGCCTGTCATGGATCTTTTCAGTGAAATTCAGAAGACCATTGCAGCGGCAAAGGGAATACACGGACTTGAAAAACTTGCTGAAAATGTAGAAAAATCATTAAACAAACTCGGAGAAGTTGCCATGCATATGGGCGCTACAGCGATGTCGCCCAAAGTCATGACCGCATTTGCATTTGCATATCCGTTCCTCGAAGCCTCAGGTGATATAATAATGGCATGGATGCTTCTATGGAGAGCCGTGATTGCAGCTCCGAAACTTGAAAAATTGGTAGGCAGCACCGGCCTTGAGGAGGGTATCAATTATCTGGAAAGGCGGGCAAAAATTGAAAAAGACAAAAATGCCGCATTCTATGAAGGTCAGGTTAAGACCGCCGAGTTTTTCATCAATACAATGCTTCCTGTGACTTTCGGTAAGATGAAGGCAATTCTGAAATCAAACAGCGCCGCTATTGAAATTCCGGAAGTTTCGTTCGGAGGGTAATTTATTTATTATAACGGACCTGCTTCCCGCAGGCCATGCCTTTTATTGCGGTGTCAGGGGAAGCATTCAACCTTAACATTGGGAGATGGAATATGCCTCAAAGAAAAATTTTTTCAGGCGGTGAATTCCTTGTTTCGGAAATTTTACCCGGAGAAGTGTTTACCCCTGAAGATTTCAGCCGGGAACACAGGATGGTTTACGGCACTGCAAATGACTTCGTAAAAAAGGAGATTCTGCCGAATATAGAACACATAGAGGAAAAAGATGAATCATTTGTCCGATCCCTCTTCCGGAAAACAGGTGAAATAGGTCTTAATGGAATTGATATTCCGGTCGAATACGGCGGAGAAGGGATGGACAAAATAAGCACCTGCCTTGTGACTGAGGCTATGGGAACAGGCGCATCTTTTGCTGTTTCCCATTCTTCACATACAGGGATAGGAACTCTTCCGATTATTTTCTTCGGTAATGAGGAACAAAAAAAAAGGTATCTTCCGAAACTGGCTACAGGGGAGATAATTGCGGCTTACTGTCTGACCGAATCAAGTGCAGGCTCAGACGCCCTTAACTCGCAAGCAACCGCTGTGCTTTCTCCTGACGGTAGAAATTATATTTTAAACGGAGAAAAAATATTCATTACAAACGGCGGCTGGGCAGATGTTTTTATAATTTACGCAAAAGTGGATGGCCATAAATTCACAGGTTTTATTGTAGAACGCGTTTTCCCTGGAATATCGAGCGGACCCGAAGAAAAGAAAATGGGAATAAAAGGATCTTCCACCACCTCGGTGATTTTAAAAGACTGCGCGGTCCCAGTTGAGAACGTCCTTTTTACAATCGGCCAGGGACACAAGATCGCGTTCAATGTTCTTAATGTCGGCCGTCTTAAGCTTGGGGCAAGCGTGGTTGGTCCGAGCAAGACCGCAATAGCTGAAGCAGCAAAATATGCCAATATCAGAGAACAGTTCGGGAAAAAGATCAGCTCATTCGGTATGATTAAAAACAAACTGGCAGATATGAGTATAAGAACATACATGGCCGAATCACTTGCTTACCGTACTGCTGCTGCGATTGAAGACAGGCTTGGCCTTCTGGATGAAAAAGCAAAAAAAGACGGAGCAGAGAATGCCAAAGCTATAGAGGAATACGCTATAGAGTGTTCTATAGCAAAGATATTCGGGAGTGAGTGCCTTGATTTTTGTGCGGATGAGCTTGTCCAGATATTAGGAGGAAACGGATATATATCTGAATATCCGGCCGAGCGTATATACAGGGATTCGAGAATTAACAGGATTTTTGAAGGGACAAACGAAATTAACCGACTGTTGATCCCCGGAACATTCATTAAAAGGGGATTGCAGAACAGGCTTCCTGTCATGGATGCCCTGAAAACAATTGAGAATGAAATAAAGGCATATGAACCGGATAATATTAAAATAAATGATTCTCCCCTTGCAATGCAGAGGTGCACGGTTGAATTGTGTAAAAAAATGCTTCTTTTTGCGACAGGTTCCGCTGTAAGCAAACTTCTGGCAAATTTTGGAGAAGAGCAGGAAATTATGGCTCTGCTTGCCGATATAATAATCAGAATATTTGCCATGGAAAGCGGCCTTTTGAGGGCTGAAAAGCTTTCCGTTTCAAAGGGTGAAAAAAAAGCCGAATACCATATTGCGGCAGTCAAGGTTTATATAAATGATGCTGTTCCGGAAATAGCCGCTATGACAAGGCAGATCTTTGCTTTTATAGAAGAGGGCGATGCTCTTGCGGCAAAATATAATACGGTTGACAAACTTTCCGCCAAACGTCCTGTTAATACTATCCCCTTGAGGCGTTTTATTGCTGAAAAAGTTATCAAGGGACAGAAATATCCTTTTTAATCTATTCAAACAGAAAAAGGCGGACTTGCTATAAATCCGCCTTTTTCTGTTATATTTCTTTCTTCCCGCTATTTATTTACAAGCGATTCAGCTCTTAAATTCTTTTTCAGCACCTTTCCCACATTTGTTTTTGGAAGCTCTTTCCTGAATTCAAATTCGGCAGGGAGTTTATATGTAGCCAGGCTTTTTTTGCAATGCTCAAGCAACTCCTCTTTTGTTACCGTTTCTCCTTCTTTTAATACTATAAAGACTTTAACCGCTTCTCCGCGGACCGGATGAGGAATGCCTATTGCCGTGGCTTCCTGCACCTTGGGGTGTTCGAATAATACTTCTTCTACATCGCGTGGATATACATTATATCCACCCGATATTATCATGTCTTTTTTCCGGTCAACGATGAAAAAATATCCATCGTCATCCATTTTTGCTATGTCACCGGTGTGAAGCCACCCGTCTGCGAGAGTATTTGCGGTTTCTTCCGGCATGTTCTTGTAGCCTTTCATAACCTGGGGGCCTTTCACTATGAGTTCGCCTATTTCACCCACGGGCAGGTCGGTTTTGCCGTCGTTTAAATCCACTATTCTGCTTTCAGTGTCGGATATGGGCAGTCCGATACTCCCAACCTTGCGTTTTCCGCCTGCAAAAGGATTGACATGTGTAACAGGTGATGATTCGGTCATTCCGAATCCCTCAACAATAACCGCTCCGGTCTTCTTTTCAAAATCTCTGATAACCTCAACCGGAAGAGGGGCACTTCCGGAGAAGCAGCCTTTTATTGAGGTCATATCGGTCTTGTTAATTCCCGGATTATTGAGCATGCCTATATACATTGTCGGGACAAGGGGTGCAAATGTCGGTCTGAATTTACCTATCGCTTCAAGAAGCGGTTCCGGCTGTGGTTTTGGAACGAGAATATCGCCCCAGCCCATGTATATGGAGAAATTCATTGCAACAGTAAGACCGAATACATGGAAAAAAGGCAATGCTCCCAGCATTACTTCCTCGCCTCTGTTAAATTTAGGGAACCATGCGCGAACCTGCTGAACCTGGGTGCTGAGATTTGCGTGTGTCAGCATTACGCCTTTTGATACGCCTGTAGTTCCTCCTGTGTACTGGTACATGGCAATGTCGTCAAAAGAAATCGATACGCGCGGGGGAGCAGGAAAATGTTTTGAGAGAAGATCCTTCCATTTGTAAACGTTGTCACTCCGTTTAACATCCGCCGCAAGCCCTTTTTTCTTTCCGACAAGCGGAAAGAGAATATTTTTCGGGAAAGGAAGATAATCACCTATGGATGTATAGATAATCTGCTTTATCCCTGTCTTTGGACGCAGATCGATCATTCGGTTACCAAGAAGGTCGAGGGTAATAAGAAGTTTTGCACCTGAGTTATTGAATTGATATTCAAGCTCTCTGTCGGAATATAGAGGATTGTTCATGACTGCTATTCCACCCAGCTTGATAATAGCATAATAACCTACGACGCAGGGGATAAGATTGGGGAGTAGAATTGCGACACTGTCTCCCTTTCTGATGCCGAAACTGTTTAGACATGCTGCAAATCTGTTTACCATGTCGTTGAGTTCACGATAATTTATAGTGAAGCCCTGGAAATTCAGCGCCATTTTGTCCGGGAATTCTTTTGATGTTCTCTCCAGAAAATCCGGAAGGGAGGTTTTTTCAATACTGATATTTTCCGGGACTCCTTCCTCATAATTTTTAAGCCATGGTTTATTCCGGTAGCTTACTTCTTTTGTCATGATAATCTCCTTTTTTTAATTTAATAAGTTGATATATTATTATAAAATTATGAACAAATCTCTTCACTATTAATAATCAATTATATTTTGAGAATATTTAATGTAAATTGTAACCGATAAATATCCATGTTATATAACTCTTTTCAGATCCGCAGAATCATTTTTTTTCTTGACAGAATGAAAATGTGTCTGATAAAAAATGAATGAATATTCATTCATTTTTCGTTTTATAACATATGTGAAGGGAGAAAGAAAGTAAAAATGGAAATGGCTCTGATCTCTCCGGCGAATGCGACTCTTCTCGGGATTCCTGCATTTATATTATCTGTTTTGATACCGGTTATTGGTATAGGGATTTTTATCTATATTATGAATAAGAGGGTTATGCCGCTTTTAAAAGCATCCCCTGATTTCCGTTTTGACAGGATTCCTGAGAGAACAATAAATTTAATAAAATTGTGGCTTATCCAATACCGTCAGCCCAGATATATGCTTGCCGGTGTGCTTCATATAATGATTTTTGCCGGATTTATAATTCTTTCTGTCCGTTCAACATCGCTTGTCGTTATCGGTTTTTATGAGGGATTTGTTTTTCCCGGACTGGATGGATTTATCGGGCATGTCTATAATATTTTAAAAGATTATGCCGCCACCATGGTTCTTGCAGCATGTATTATAGCCGCTGTTCGAAGAGGGGTATTTAAACCTAAAAGATATGCCGTTCCGGAGAAATACGGAAAGGACCATACGGCAGAAGCAGTATTTGTTCTTTGTATCATATCGACGCTTATGATTTCTGAAAGCCTTTTTGAAGCCAGTCTTGCAGCAGCACAGGTCCAGGGAGGTTTGGAATCAGAATTCCTGTCTCCGGGAACTCTTGTTTGGCTGTTTAAGAACATGCTTCTGGATACTCCTGTTTCAATTCTACAGAAAATTCATACAGGGTCATATTTTGTGCATGACCTGACTTTCTTTTTTTTCCTCTGTTTTCTCCCTATGGGCAAACACTTCCATGTCATCACATCTTTTTTTAATGTTTTTTTTATGCGCCTTAACAAAGGCAACGTTAAACCGGTCAGATATGGTGTGGATGAGAGCAAGCTTGATGAGATCGAATCCTTCGGCGTAAAAAAATTAGAAGATTTTACATGGAAGCATATCCTCGATTTTTATTCATGCGCCGATTGCGGAAGATGTTCCGATCATTGTCCGGCCAATGCCGCGGGACGTCCGCTTTCACCCCGTTTTATTTCAATTAAGGGGCGTGATCATGCTTTCAAAAAATATCCTGTTTGGGGGAGCGATCAGAAACCGGAAGAACTCCTTATGGGAAGTATTTATAATGAGGATGAAATCTGGTCCTGCACGACATGCGGAGCATGCGAACAGGAATGCCCCCTGATGATAGAATACATAGATAAAATAGTTGATTTGAGAAGGGGTATGGTGGATGAAGGCATGGTGCCCCAGTCGATTCAAAAGCCTCTCAGTGCCCTTGAAAAACGCGGTAATCCCTGGGGGAAAATGGAGAAAAAGCGCTCTGACTGGACAAAGGATCTTCCTAAGGAATGTAAAGTAAAGATGATAGAAAAGGGCGATACTGCCGAAACACTTTATTTTGTTGACAGCATCACGTCATATGACGACAGGATGCAGAATATAGGTAGAGCCGCAGCAAAAATTCTATCGGCGGCCGGAATCGACTTCGGAATTCTCGGGTCTCTTGAGAGAGACAGCGGCAACGAGGTCAGGCGTTTCGGCGAAGAGATGCTTTTTCAGGATTTGAAGAGTAATAACACCGAGGAGATAAAAAATTCAGGTGTGAAAAATATAGTGACCGCCGATCCTCACGCTTTCAATGCATTAAAGAATGACTACAAGGATCTTCCGCCGGTAGAGCATATCAGCCGGACGATAGTAAAAAGTATAAAGTCCGGTAAAATAAAGCTTAAGGGTGTCGAAGATGCAAATAAAATATATACATACCATGATCCATGCTACCTGGGAAGGCACAATGATCTTTACGAAGATCCGAGGGCTGCCATTGACGCTATTCCCGGAATAAAAAGGGTTGAGATGGAAAAATATATGGACCGTTCGTTCTGTTGCGGCGGAGGCGGATTGATGCTTTTCTATGAACCCGAAGAAGAGCAGAGAATGGGGGTCTTAAGGGTTGAAATGGCAAAGAAGGCAGGCGCCCATGTAATTGTAACAGCATGTCCTTTCTGCCTTGTCAACATAGAGGATGCCATAAAAGTGAGCGGTATGGAAGGAAAGATGGAGGCAATTGATCTTGCTGAACTGGTTGAAAAGCATATTGAAGCTGAATAATAAACAGGCGATTAAGGTGTTTTATACGGCCTGAAAATCAATTGAAATAAACTGATGGAGGATTTAAAATGGAAATTTTGGTTTGTGTCAAAAGGGTTCCCGATACGGCTGAAAATGAAATCAGCGTAAACAGTTCCGGTTCCGATATTGAAAGAGGCGATCTTGTCTATTCGGTTAATGAATGGGATAATTATGCCGTGGAAGAGGCTATCCAGATCAGGGACAAAGTAGGCGGGAATGTCACTGTTGTGTCGGTCGGTGATGCG
>CAZOEH010000060.1:0-10722 GCA_964578785.1 uncultured Desulfonema sp.
GTAAGGGAGGTCAAAAATGCATAAAAGATTAATTATATCAGTTTGTTTAAGTTTGCTGTTGATCATGTCGCTTGTAGCCTGTGCTGGAAACGGGGTAAAACCGAGCCAGCAGAGCTTCAAGGCTCCGGTTGTTACTTTAAACAGAGTTGAAGTGGCTCATTACTGGGGATACTGGTTCTACGGCCCAAAAGTCGAGGTAACCCGCGGCAAAGCGGGAGCCAACGGAGCGCCGCTGGATCTCAATTTTGTTTTTGATATCGAAAACCCGAATCCCTACCCGGTAGCAATGGAGAATTTCAACTTTACGGTGGCATTTGAAGATTTTGAATTGAATTCAGTCGGCTCGCAGGAAGTAATGTGGATTCCTGCCGGAAAGACAAATCAGCTGAGAGTTTCAGCCATGTTTGATGTCTGGCAGTCCTTTCTGAGCCTGGGTGTTGCAAGTGGTCTGAAGCTTCAGGAGAGAAAGATAGCTGCTCATGACCTGCTTGAAAAATGGTGGACGGGAATTCCGGATTTTACATTTCCTGTGAATGTGAAAGAAGGCTCCGCTGTCTTTAAAGCTGACAGTGTGACAGGTGTCGCGGCATTCAGCGGCAAATATCCCAAATAACCTTTTTTACTTCAGCTGCGTGTTTCGAAATATGATTTATGTATTTTGAAACACGCAGTTTTATTCCGCCTGTATTTACCTTGATACTGCAAACCAGAGAGATTTACCGGCATAACTGCTGATTCTTCCTCTCTTCAGGATTTGCGGTAAGGGATATTATTTCTGCCTAAAGAGAGCGCAGAGTAAAGCATAGTCTGTATCAACTGAGGATTATCCCATATGGGCCTTTATGATTTTACTATATATGATCTTATCAACCGGAATGCCGTTTGCTTTGGCAACAGACCGGCCTGGTATGAGGCTGATGACGGAAGAACGGTCACTTTTTCGGAATACAAGAAAAAGGTCGATTGCCTTGCCTGCGGCCTTCAGTGGGAAAGTCTCAAAAAAGGCGACAGAATAGGCGTTCTGGGGAAAAACAGTCTTGAATATTTTCTTCTTTACGGAGCGGCGTCTGCGCTCGGCGCTGTCATGCTTCCGATAAACTGGAGGCTTTCCGCCGAAGAAATACAGTTTAATCTCAGTGACTGTGAACCTGAAATTCTTTTTGTGGATGAGGAATATCAGGCTCTGGTCGACGGCATCAAAAACAAACTGCCTTCGGTAAGGAAGTATTATAACCTCAAACCTCCCGGCGGAAAGTTTATAGACTATGATTCACTGCTTGACAACAGGGGTGATTTAACTCCCGCTGAAGTCGGTATTGACGACGGGTTTGTTATTATTCACACGGCAGCAGTGAAAGGAAGACCCAGAGGAGCTGTCCTGAGCCACGGCAACGTGCTCTTTGCCGATATGCACTGGAACTGCTGTTTGCAGATGACCTGCGAAGATGTTCATCTCAACCTCCTTCCTCTTTTTCATGTCGGCGGTCTTTTTATGGCTACAAACAGTTTTCATGCCGGGGCACTGAATGTCAACATGAGCAAATTTGATGCCGCAAAGGCTGCCGGGCTGATCGAAGATAAGAGGGTTTCGGTTTTTTTTGATTTTTCACCGATCCTGTCATCAATACTGGATCAGAACGAAAAAACAAAAAAAGATATAAAAAGCCTGAGGGCTGTTGTGGGGCTCGATAGTCCTGAAACTATCGAAAGATATCAGAAAGCTACAGGCGGTAAATTTTACAGCATGTACGGCCAGACCGAGACTTCATGCGTTGCATCATTCGGACTGTATGATGAGAAGCCCGGTTCAGCCGGCAGAATGATACATCTTGCGGAAGTCAGGGTAGTTGATGATTATGACCGGCCGGTCCTGACTGGACAGGTAGGCGAGATAGTTATGAAGGGGCCAATGGTTTTTAAAGGGTACTGGAATCTTCCGGAAGAAAATGAACATACATTCCGGGAAGGGTGGCATCATACCGGTGATCTTGGCCGTTTCGATGAAGAAGGATTTCTCTGGTATGCGGGACGGACCCCCGATAAAGAGCTGATAAAGCCGGGAGGAGAGAATGTATATCCGGCTGAAGTGGAAAAAGTTATCCTGATGCATCCCGCTGTCGAGAAATGTATTGTCTTTGGAGTTCCCGACCCTAAATGGAAAGAAGGGATCAAGGCCGTTTGCCTGCTTAAAAAAAGTCAATCTCTCGGTTCAAAAGAACTCATCGGTTTTGTAGGCGAAAGGATAGCAAGCTATAAAAAACCGCAGTATGTTGAATTTGTAAAAGAATTTCCATTAACCGGAGATGGTTTCCCCGACAGGATAAAGATAAAGGACCTTTACGGGGGGAATCAGTATTGACGGCTTTGTAAAAATTCATTCGGTCCGCGGCGGCGGATTACGCGTCACCCTCGTCATAGCAGCGTACTGATATGTACGCCGCATTCCTCACGATTTGTGCGCCCTGCATAATGAGCTTTTTTTCTTTGCCGGCTTAATTCAGATTTTTATCAGGTAATCGGTATTGACAAAAGAAGTATTTTTCTCTTATGGTTATTATAATATGCTAGGTAATTTAAATTTTAACCTTAAGATATAATTAATAAAACGGGGGAATCAACATGGTAAGAACTGAAATATCACTGTTTCTGAAAAATGCGCCCGGAGAACTGGGTAAATTATCCTCTCTTCTTTCCAATGAAGGAATAAATATTGATGCTCTGATGATTCAGGATGCTTCCAGTTATGTCCGGGAACTTTTCCAGGCGAGGGGAAAGTCTTTAAAGAGAATCGCTTCAAGCGCGAGTTATAATTCCATGAAAAAGGATTCTGCTGAATTTGCCCTGATCAGAATTCTGGTAGATCAGACCGACAGAACGGTAGATTTACTCTCAAAAAATGAATATATATTTGATATAATGCCTGTTATTGCGATCAAACTTGAAAATAAACCCGGATCGCTTGCCGAGGTAACCACTAAATTCGGGAAGGAAGGGATTAATATTAATTATGTTTATGGTTCAGTCTCATCCCCGAAAGAAAAGTGTCTTTTTGTTTTTTGTCCTGAAAATATCGAGCTTGCCGCAAATATTTTCAAGGAATGACAAATCATATAAAAACACCTCTCTCCGGGGTGCTGCCTGAGTATCTCTTTTCCGGAGTTGAAGTATTACGGATGGGTTGCTGTTGCGGCTGCGTTTGATCCGCCGCCGCTGCTCCCAAGGGCTGATGCCGCCACACCTACCACAGCGACTGCGCCTACCGCCAATCCGACTATTGCTACCGTGCTGAGACCAGCCGCTGCGCCTGTACCGGCGGTGCCTGCTGCCGCAACGGTTCCAGTGGTTGCGCCTGTTCCCGTAGCCGTACCGGTTCCTGCTGCAGCCCCGGTTGCCGTAGTTGCCGGTTCAGCGGCAATAGAAGAGATCGGGAAAAGGATAAATGCCGAAATCAGAATGAATATGCCTGCCAAAGTATGCATCGAATTTCCAATTCTCATAACTAACCTCTTTGAATCATTTAAAGTTATAATCAAAAGCAGATATTTTATTTAATCCGTTTTCCACCGGTTATAGTTAAGAGTTTGACAAATAAAAGATAAAAGTCAAGAAAAAAAATTATTCTTTTAACTTATTTAACCCGGATCTGAAACTTCCCGGCATAAGATCGGAAACAAGATCAAAAACATTCTGCCAGTGTTCGGGCAGAGCAGCCACATCTCTTGTCCAGGGTGAGAGCGAATATCCGTATTTCGTGCGGGTTTCGTAATCGGTAAACATGTTCAGCGGAATTGTTACCATGAAACCCTTGTCATTGTAGCCTCTGTTATAATCATGAAAATCATCCGTATCGGTGTCACTGTACCAGAAGCCGACTTCTGCGCCCGTATCATATTCACGCTTTGCCGTAAGCTTCCAGCCTGTGTCTCCTGCGAGGAATCTCCCGTACTGCACCTGAAAGGTCAGGTCAAGGAGCAGGCATTGATAGTATAAATTTCCAAGAAGAGTATGTTTATATGAGTCTTCAACTTCCAGGAACGACTCCTTTTTACGTTTTTTTACCAGGTCCCCTTCTATGCCGATTGCTATACTGCCGTCTCCTATAAATGTCAGTATTTCGGATCCTATGCCGGCATACATTCTTTCAAAATAGCCTGCGCTGAACCTTCCGAATGTCCTGTCCGACAATCTTAATGTCTGATCTATCAGCAGGCGGTCAAAAGTATAATTCTCTCCGGCATATTCCCATGAATCGCTGCGAACCGCATCCGCCGGAGGAATATTGCTTGAAGAAATATTTGAATAAAAAGGCAAATCAAATCTTGCGGAGGCAACCCCTCCTTTCCAGAGCGTGGCCGTGACATAAGGCTTTATGCCGATTCTGTATTGTGCGAAGCCCGATGGATCATTCAAATAGCTTTCGATATCGGGTTTAATGCCGAAATCATAACCAATTTCTTTTTTATCATCGGTAGCAGCAATTCTGGATTCCGTCTTATCATTCCCGAACGGGGCTGTTTCAATCTTTATATGCTCGAAAAGATCCTCTTCAGGAATTTTCCGGAAAATATATCCTTCGAAATAAGCCGGTTCCACAGAAACCTTTAAAAACGGAATTTCCCGCCGTTTGAAAATCACACTCAGCGTTTCAGTATCTTTCGGGGAATGGAAAAGGAGTATCCGCAAAACCCTGCCTGCCGCTTTCTGGTTTGAAGGATACATGGTGTTTTCAAATTCTGCTGTTAGGCTCCGGTTGCCCGTATAGACCGAAACGGACTGGAATCCGGCTTCCCTGATCGCCTTTTTGATTGTCGCGACCATTTCCTGACCGTCTCTTTCATCTAAATTTCTTCTGTCAACGGGATGCCAGAGCCTGGGGTCGGCTTTTTTGGGAATTAGAGGTTTCCCCAGTTCAAACTGAAGGTTGCATGAAATACCGACAGTTGTCCCCCTTTGATAAGAAACGTCAATTCCGACGTTCGGGAGAGCTGTTATCCTCAATCCGACATTTACAGGAGACTCGCTTCCTTCGGGAACAGGTTTAATAATGTCATTTTCATATTCAACGGGATTGTACTCCGCCATCAGGCTGACTCCGTCATGTATCTGCCACTCAATTCCACCGAAAAGGCCTATATCTTTTATTAAGGGAGAGGTTAAATCTCCCCTGAACCTCTTTGTTCCGATGCCTATTGTCACATCAAAAGGAAAAATCTGGCGGCTGAAAGCGATGTATTCGGACCGGAAAAGGCGGGTTCCCTGAAAATCGTTTATACCCACGGCAATTGCCGGAAGATATTTTGATTCCGGAAAAATCTGGTATTTGATGTCCATAGCTTTATCTTTGTGATTTCCGTACTCCTCCAGCCCGCTGTCTATGTTGGTTAATTCGGTCAGACGTCCGCCGAATTCCATTCCGGGAAAAACGCCGACGGCTCCGCTGTACCACCTGAAAGGGAGCGCCTGTGAAAATCCGAATCTGACGGCGCCGTCGTCTATGATACGGGCGGTTGGAATTTCCATGAGCCCTGTTCCTCCCCAGTTGGAGGGATTGTTAAAAGGATGATCCGATAGGGATGCTGAGGCATGCGGCAGAAAACCTGTCTGAAGCAGTATCAGCAGAGAGGCGAATGTTACCAACAGTTTTCTTGACATAAATTATAACTTACTGATAAAAACATAAGAAATATTGATACTTCAGTGACAACGGTTCATTTTCCTATCACAGAGATTATTTTCAAGTCAATTTTATAAAAATTCTCGGGGGATAGTTTGTTCAATAAAAGCATGACATCTTTCGTAATCGTTTTATCGGCGCATTTATTATTTTTATTCATTATCTTATCAGGATGTGCCGGGAAAAATATTGCATCCGACCTTGTAATCTATGTAAACAACGGTATACTCGATATCGCGGGTCTTGAAACGGAAGCCCTGAAAAAGTACGCTTCGGTCACCGGTCGTAACTATACCAGCGAAGAGGCTCTTTATGAAACTCTTAAAAATGATGTGATCCCGGTTTATAATAAATATCTCGAATTGCTTAAGAACATCCGGGTGGAAACACCGGAGGTCGGGCAATTGCACGCTGTTTATATTCAGGTAGCCGAAACGATGTATAAAGGGTTCGTTTTAAAAAAGCGGGCTCTTGAAAGTAAAGACGAATCGAGACTCAGTTATGCGAACGGGCAGATAGAAAAGGGGCGCGCTGAAACCGAGAGGTGGCGCGGTAAGCTTTTAGAACTATGCGAGCGCTATGGTGTCAAAGAGGTAAAATAAACACAGTTCAAATTCTAACAACGGGAAATAGAAGAATGAATCTGTTATTCAGAAAAAAAATAAAAATAATTCTTTTAGTGAATATCATCGCTTTTTTTGCAGCCGGCATGCTGCTGCTTAATGCTCATGCCGCATCAGTCGTTCCTTCCGGCATGTTCAGCGCGGCTGATGTAAATAACCTGACTCCTCAGGAGATCGAATATTTGCTGAAAATCGCCAGAGAAAAGAATGTATATCCCCAGTCAAATGAACCGATTCAGAAACCCGCGGAAAAGAAGAGCGGCGGACTTAAACCGCCGGATGAAAATGCGGCTGTTAAAAAAACGGCAGCAATTCAGGATAAGGAAAAATCGGAAAAAGAATTTTATAATAAATCGGGAGCGGTACAAGATACCGACCTCGATATTTTCGGGCATAAGCTTTTTTCAGGATCGCCGGGCACTTTTGAACCTGTGTCAAATGCTCCTGTTTCAAGAGATTATATTGTAGGGCCCGGCGATGAGATAGAAGTTCTTATGTGGGGGAGAATCGACGCCCACTATTCTTTGAAGGTTGACAGGGAAGGAAAAATTAATATTCCGCAGATCGGGCCTATTCAGGTTACAGGGCTTACTTTTGAGGAAATGAGCGTTGTCGTAATCGGAAAGGCGGAGTCGATCACCGGGGTTAACATTTCCATATCAATGGGAAAGCTGAGGAGTATCCAGGTCTTTGTTCTCGGTGAAGTTAAATCTCCCGGTATTTTCAGCGTAAGTTCTATAGCGACCGTATCGAACGCCTTGCTCTTTTCCGGAGGGCCGACCAGTCTTGGTTCTCTAAGGGAAATCCAGGTGAAAAGGGGCGGAAGGCTTCTAAGCACGATTGACCTCTACGACTTTATGCTTAAAGGAGATACAACACAGGATGTAAGGCTCATGCCTCAGGATGTAATATTTGTTCCGCAGGCAAAGACGATGGTTACAGTGTCGGGAGATGTGAAGAGACCGGCCATTTATGAATTTTTAAGCAAGCCGACCCTGCTGGGCGCCGTCAACCTGGCCGGAGGACTGGCCCCGAAAGCTTTAAATCAGCGGGTGCAGATACAGCGTTATCAGGATAACCGCTTCCAGATTATTCAGGATATTCCTTATGATCAGATCAATAAGGATAATGACGTTTTTCTTAAAGACGGGGATCATGTAAAAGTATTTTCCATTTTTGATAAAAACAGGAATTCGGTTTTTCTGTACGGTAATGTGAAGTATCCGGGACAATACGCGCACAGGCCGGGAATGCGGATTCTTGATTTACTTCCGGACATGGAAGCTCTTGATGTAGATACATATTATGATTATGCCCTGATTAAACGTTATCCGCTTGAAGCCATGGAATACAGGCTTATCCCTTTCGATCTCGGGAATCTCATTGTAAAAAATCTCAGCGCCCAGAATATCCCTCTCGAACCGGGTGATGAAGTTTATGTGTTCAACAAAGCGATGTTTACGGAAAGAATTAACGCAACTATCGAAGGACAGGTCAGGAAACCGGGCGATTATTTTATAGACAGTAAAGGGACGCGGTTAAAAGACCTTGTCCTGAAGGCGGGCAATCTGACGCGCGATGCTTATATGGGCATCGTTCATATATACAGGGTGGAAAAGGATACCGCAAAAATCAATCTGATCACCGTTGATCTCGAAAAAGCCATGAACGATGATCCCGCAAACAACCGGATTCTTGAAGATCAGGACAGGGTAATTGTTCACAACAAATGGGATTTCAGAGAGAAATATACCGTCAGTATAAAAGGCATGGTCAGCAATCCCGGTGAATATCCGTATGCGGAAAATATGACTACGGCGGATCTCATCCGGATCGCCGGAAATGTCAAAACAGCCGCTTTCATGGATGAAGCTGAACTTGTAAGAACGAATATTATCGAAAACAGGCAGGTAGAGACCTCCGTTGAACCCTTCAACATAACGCTTGCTCTTAACAACGACCCCGTCCACAATAAAAAATTAAAACCCCTGGATGTTATAACCGTTAAATCAATTCCGGACTGGTGGGGATTGAAAGATGAAGTCGCAATTTCGGGAGAAGTATTTTTCCCCGGCAGATATAATATCCGGAAAGGTGAGAAAATATCCGAACTTATCGAAAGGGCGGGCGGTTTTACGGAATATTCCTATCTGCGGGGAGCTGTTTTTACCAGGGAATCGGTTAAGAAAGTTCAGCAGCAGAGAATTGACGAAATGCTGGACCGCCTCGAGGAGGATTTCGCGAGGTTCTCATCCCAGGAGGCCCAGTCCTTGTTATCGAAGGATGAAGTGGCGCTACAGGGGCAATTCCTGGCCGCCCAGAAGGCTCTTATCAACAAATTGAAACTGGCGAAAGCCAGCGGAAGAGTTGTTCTGAAAATGCAGCCGGTGGATATTTTTAAAAATACTCCTTCCGATTTAAAGCTTAACGGAGGAGATACTTTAAATATTCCCAGAGAGCCCGCCACGGTAAACGTGGTCGGAGCGGTGTATAATCCGAACTCATTTACATACAATAAAGATAAAACATTAAGGTATTATGTCGCCCAGACAGGGGGACCCACGAAGAATGCCGATGAAGAATCCATATATGTTGTGAGAGCGGACGGTACTGTTTTCAGCAGCAGACAGTCGCCGTCAATTTTGGGCGCCTCCTGGAACCCGGACTACAGGCGGTGGGGATTCTGGAATAACTTTGAAAATCTTCCCGTCTTTCCCGGCGATACTGTACTTGTGCCTGAGAAAATTATAAAGCCGAGCTTTATGCGGGAAGTAAAAGATATTACTGAAGTTCTTTATCAGATAGCCGTAATTGCGGGAATTACAATTACCCAGGTATTTTAAAGGAACTTGGATACATGGATGATAAACAAGACCGGCAGGCTCCTTCTGCTTCTCCGGCACACGGCGCTCCGAATCCGTGTGCGGAAGAAGACGAAATAAACATGTTGGACTTATTTTTTGTTCTGGTTAAGCACAGGGTTATGATTGCCGGCGCTGTTGTTATCGCCGGAATTATCTCCGTCGTCATAAGCCTCTTCATGCAGAACATATATCGTTCGGAGGCCACTATTTCCGTCCGTCCTGAAGATAAGGGGACGTCATTCTCTTTACCGGGCGCTTTGGGAGGGCTGGGCGCTACGGTGGCCGGTGAGTTCGGCCTTGGCGGAGGCGGCACCCTTGAAAAGCTGGAAGTGGTATTAAAAAGCCGGGTTCTTTGCGCCAGAATTATAGAAAAATATGATTTGCTGCCTGTTCTTTTTCCGGAAACCGGGGACGCGGCCAGAAAGGCGTGGCGGATAAGAATGACCGATTACAGGCCGCCGACCATTCAGGACGGATGCAGGGTCGTTCATCAGAAGCTGCTGAGGATTAACAGGGATAAAAAAAATAATACCATTACCGTCGGATTTGATTACCCCGACCCGGCGACCGCCAAAAAGCTGGCGGATTACTACTTGACCGAGTTGAGCGAAACCCTGCGGGAGTCGGTTCTTAAAGAATCAGCCGAAAATCAGCATTTTTTCAATGAACAGCTTGAAAGAACAAGCGATGCTCTGCTCAAGGAGAAAATTTATAATCTCCTTGCCAGAGAGATCGAAAAAGAAACCTTTGCTCTGGCGCAGACTTATTATGGTTTTATGATTATTGATCCGCCCATCGTGCCGGATATGAATAAAAAGATAAAACCGAAAAGAGCGATGATATGTATAATATCCGTCTCAGCGGCTTTTTTTGCGGCAGTATTTATCTCCTTTCTGCTTGAAAGCATATCGAAGTTCAGGCTGGAAGATCCTGAGCGGTACAGAGCCCTGATGGACGGCCTTTTATTCCGGAAAAAAGGATGAGAGGCTTTTTATGTCCCTTATATTTTTGTTTCAACCATAACCTGAGCATTACCCTCAAAATGTTGATGATCGGCTAAATACTGAGGCTAAATCACCGGCGATCGTTTTCCCTCACATTTTATCTTCTCTTTATCTAACAGTATGTTATAATGATAATTGCAGAAATTTTATTGATTTATGATTGATGGCAAGTAATTTGCTGTGATATATTAAGATATATTAAGATATATTACGATATATAATGATATATAATATTTGTGATTATAATGCGGATAAATACCATTAAGCGGTTAATGAGAGCATTTTACGGTCACCTTGATTTTGAGATGACCCATAATAGTTATAAGTATAATCATATAGTTACATAGAGTAATCGCCGGTAACTGAAAGGGCGGAGCTATATAGAGGTTACGTAAAGCCCTAATTATGAGACCTTTACAGAACATTCAATTTTGCTCAAGTTCAAGGAAAGCGAGAATACAGACCCGTGTTTCTGGTTTATAGTTTCTGGTTTCTGGTTAAAAGCGAAAAATCGGAAACAACAAACCAGAAACCACAAACCAGGGACCAGAGACCCC
>CAZOEH010000060.1:10732-11725 GCA_964578785.1 uncultured Desulfonema sp.
GTGATCAAGGGTAAAGAATCCTGAGACGGTCATATGAAACCGGAAGACAGAAGACAGCAGACAGAAGACAGAATCAGGAGACCAGAAACCATAAACAAGAGACCAGAAACCAGAGACCACAAACCAGCGACCAGAGACTTAGCGCTATCGGGCAAAAGGGGGCGTTATGCAATGGTCTCAAGCTCTCATTAATAGACAGGAGATATGATGCGAATATTCCGAACAAAATCTGATATAATCAGCAAATTGCCGGTCATAAATTGCAGGCGCGGTTTCACACTCGTTGAAATAATAGTGGTCATGGTAATGATCGCGCTTCTGGCCGCGCTTGTAGGGCCCAGACTTTTTTCGAAGGTCGGAAAGGGAAAGCAGTCAGCCGCCGCAGCTCAGATTGAATTGCTGGGGCAGGCTCTTGATCTCTTCCGGCTGGATACAGGAAGGTATCCGACTACACAGGAGGGACTTAATGCGCTGGTAGTCAATCCCGGCCTTGACAGCTGGGACGGCCCTTATCCCAAAAAGGGCATCCCGAATGATCCATGGGGAAAACCATATAATTATATTTCACCCGGCGCGAAAGGTGAATATGAACTCTTCTGCTACGGAAGAGACGGATCTCCCAGAGGTGAGGGAGAGGATAAAGATGTTTTAAGCTGGGAATAATATATTTAAAAATGTACACGTCAATTGAGGCCGTTGAAGAATGTCCGGTTTTATCCGGGCCGTGAAAGACGGGAATAAAAACCCGAAACCAGAGACCACAAACCAGAAACCAGAGACCACAAACCAGAGACCATAGACCATAGACCATATAACAAGGAGAATTACGCAATTTTGAAAATTATTCAAAATCTATTTCTCAAATTGAGACCTTTGAAGAACGTCCAATTTTGGCCAAGTACAAGGAAGGCGATAATTTTAACCACAGGAATACTTTTAGTATTTCGAGGATTGAAATTTGAGCCTGACGCAGTAATCGGGCAAAAGGGGGTG
>CAZOEH010000061.1:0-11598 GCA_964578785.1 uncultured Desulfonema sp.
AAGTTACTTTATAATAATTCAGCTTTGAAAAACGAATATCGTACATCGAATTTCGAATTTCGCTTTAAGGCTTACGCCTTATTAGAACATCGCTTTTCGATATTCTATATTCGACATTCTATGTCCGATGTCCGATATTCGGTCTTTTATGTTCAATGTTCGATGTTGGACGTTCATCTTTTTATATGTCCGATCTCCGATATTCGGCTTCTACATAATTACTGCCGAGCTCGCTTCTTCAAGGGTCGTAATACCCTTCAGCGCCTTGATGCCTGCGTCGTACTGCAAAGTTTTCAGTGTGCCGGCCTCTATGCATTTTTTTGTAATCTCATGCGCCGGTCTTTTATTTATAATCATCTCGCGAACCAGTTCATCGTTAATGAGCAACTCGAATATGCCCGTTCTCCCTTTATATCCGGTATTGAAACACTGGTTGCATCCTCTGCCGCGCTGAAAATTCGCTGAATCCCAGTCCTGAATACCGAGCGAGGCAAGAACTTTTTCCGGGGGATTATACGGTTCCCGGCAATAAGGGCATATGGTTCTCACCAGGCGCTGGGCGATACACATAAGTAGAGTTGAAGAAAGAAGAAAAGGCTCAATTCCCATATCGATAAAACGCGTGATCGCTCCTACGGCATTATTTGTATGTAAAGTGCTCAAGACACGGTGGCCGGTCTGGGCAGCCTGAACCGCGATTGCCGCTGTCTCGCCATCCCTTATCTCTCCAACCATAATTATATCCGGGTCCTGGCGCAGTATTGATCTGAGTCCGCTGGCGAAAGTCATTCCCGCTTTACTGTTCAACTGAACCTGCCGGATATTTTGAATCCTGTACTCAACCGGATCTTCAAGAGTCATGATGCTGCTGTCGGTACTGTTGAGTTCGTTCAGTATGGCATAAATGCTCGTACTTTTACCGCTCCCCGTCGGGCCTGTGCTCAGGATCATTCCGTAAGGCTTGCTGATAATGTTTCTGATTTTCTCCGTATCCTCTCTGGAAAAGCCGATATGATCCAGGGAATAGATGCCTGAGCTTGTATCCAGAAGCCGCAGGACAAGATTTTCCCCGTATATGGTAGGTATGGAGGATGCGCGTACATTGATTTCTTTATTTTCCATCCGGAGGGTGAAACGCCCGTCCTGGGGTATTCTTGTAATAGTTATATCCATATTCGCCAGTATCTTTATCCTGGCAATAATCGGCAGAAACATAGCCTTTGAGGGAGCTGTTACTTCATGGAGCTTGCCGTCTATGCGGAACCGCATCTGAATACTGTTTTGCTGGGGACTGATATGGATGTCGCTTGCTCCTTCTCGAATGGCCTGAAGAAAGATGGAATTGACAATTCTGATAACAGGCGCCTCGCCGGCCATATCCTGAAGGTAAGCCAGTTGGATGTCCTGTGTGGCCGTATCCTCCTCTTTTTCGGTAACGATTTTATCATCGAGATCCAGTACACCAAGTACCCCGCCGATGCCCGATTGAATCCCGTAAATACCGCTTATCAACTGATTAAATTCACGTTCGGTACAAATCACTACTTCAACTTCACAATTGGCTTTCAACTCGATAAAATCAATTGCAGCAATATCCATGGGATCCGTCATTGCCACCGTTAAAAGACGGCCCTCTCTGTTTAAAGGCGCCAGCCGGTACTTCTGGGCATCATCTATGGTGAGTATCTGATCCATTTTAGCGTCATAATTGTACATATCAGGGTGATACTTCCTGATCCTCAACTGCCTGCCGAGAATATCCACTATCTGGTCTTCGCTGATGATTCCACGCCGGGTTAAAAGCTGCCCCAGTTTCAGTTTGCCGCTCCTCTGTTCAGTAAGAGCCTTGCTAAGCTGTTCTTCAGTTATCAGCTTTTCCTCTAAAAGAATCTCTCCCAGCTTTTTTTTAGAAATAACCGTCACTCTGCTTTCGACCTCCCGTCTCAGCGATTCATAAAAAATACTGTGCCATCATCTGATTTTTCCGAAACAACCGCATTTGACGCAAGCGGCTGAGGCAGTTTTCCAGCCGCATCACGGGCTGATTCCAAAGTATTATAGCCGTCTTTCAAAAAAACAGAAAAAACCAGACCCTCTCTGCTGTTCCAGTATGAAAGAAAACGCAGAGACGGTATTAATTCTTTATAGTTTCTGTATAATTCATAAATCTCTTCGATATTTTCATTCCCTGCAACTCTTACCAGATATTTTCCAGCCGGCAATGGATTGGATTTTGCGGGAAGCGCAGGAAGATTGATAGCATCTCCCGCTACTACCTTATCGAGATTCATAATATGCGGATTTGCGAGAGCAACCGCCTTAAACTGCTCATTGTCGAAATCTCCGTAAAAATCACGGAGCATCCACCACACTGTTCTTCCGCCTTTTACGGTAAGATTCCCCAGGCTGTCGGGCATTATTTTTTCCAGTACCTGCGGTTTCTGCGAGATTGCTGCAACAGCTTCCGGCATACTTGTTTTTTCACTTGAGGCAGCCGCGCCGGTCGTCCCGGTCGCGCTCAAGACAAGCTGCGCGTCGGGAGTGCTTTCCTTATCTTTACCGGGAGCAGATTCCCCGGCCCTAAAGGTATCCGGAGTTTCTTTCACCGGTTTAATGCCGGATATTTTACCGGAGAATAAACCTGCCGCAAGAATAATAACAAATAAAGCTGCGAAGCTTGTCGCCATAATCCATCGGAAAGCTTTCCCCTGTCTTATGGAAACCCTTCCCGCGCAGGAACGCACCATGAACCAGCCGGCTTTTGAACGGTTTTGGATGATCAATGCAAGAATAATCTGATGGCACAGTGTTACTATCTTTCGCGGATAACCTTGTGTGGAAACATAGAGAGCCAGCAAACCCGGATTTGTAAATAATGAAGGCGTTTCACCCTTATCGCCGGCCTTTTCGATACGAAACCTTACCATGCCGCAGGTTTCCCGGAAATTCAAAGGCTCCAGAAAATAGTAAAGATTAACCCTGTCGGCGAAGTTTTTATGCTTTTTTAAAGTCTGCTCGAATTCTCTCTGAGCGAGTATAACAATCTGCAGCAGCTTATATTCGTTCGTTTCATAATTGAGAAATTCGCGAAGTATTTCTAGACAGAAATCAGGAAGTTTTTGCCCTTCATCGATTATGAGAACAACGATCTTCCCCTCGTCTACACCCTTTTTCAAAAGGTATTTCTTTATATTTTCCTTGATCTGCCATTCACTGTCACTGCTGCCGGAACCGGATATGCCGAGGGTCAGCGCTACGGCAGATAAAAATTCAACAGGATTCGTAAAGGCCGGATCCATGAGAAGATGTGTTTCCGTGTTTCCGTTGTCATGCCCGGATTCTGCGAATTTAAGTATAAGCTGCCTGCACAGGGTGGTTTTCCCGGTTCCCACATCGCCGATAACCACGTTCAATCCACGGCGGAGGCGCACTGCGAGTTCTAATTTCTGCAGACACCCCAGATGCTTGCTGGATTGAAAAAAAAATTCCGGTTCCGGTGAGTTGGAAAAGGGTTCCTTCTTTAGATTTAGAATCCTGAAATAATCCATTTTTCTCTCATTGACCGGCCTTTTTTTCAGGTTTCTCCGGGAGTACGGCGGCCGTCTGCACGGGTAATACGGTCGGGGTTATGAATATCAGGACCTCCTCCATTGATTCACTTTTTCCTTCACCTTTAAAAAGCCATCCCAGCACAGGTATATCCTTGAATAGGGGAATCCCGCTCCCGGTATCCGTCCTTTTCTGCTTTGTTAATCCTGAAATAACAATAGTCTCTCCATCACGGACGATCAATGATGTTTCCGTCTGTTTCTTGATAATCCTCGGGTTGCCCTGAACTTTGTGGGCATCAGACTCATCTACCTCGTCTTTTTTTACAAGAATCTTCATTTTGAGATTCTTGCCGTCAATCACATGGGGGGTTATTTCCAGGCGGAGTACTACATCCTCGAATTTCACCGATTTAGTGATAGCGCCGCCGGTGCCTTGTTCCTCCGTAACATAAGGGACTTTCGCTCCGTTTTCCGTGAATGCTTTCTGATTGTCAAGGGTCGTTATGGAAGGGCTTGAAAGGATATTCAGCTTACCTTCGCTTTGAAGGGCGCTTAACTGCATTTCAAGTATGTTGCCGCCGAGCGTGCCGAACATCAGACCCAGCGTCCCTGAAGCAGTTGCCGACATGGTCGCAGGAAAATTAACACTGAAACCCTGCTTGCTGAGGCCGTCGGAACCGAAGGCGGGTGTGTAGTTGCCCGATGATGGATCTGACGGTGTCGCGTCATTTGTAGATCCCCCCGGCGATACCCAAAGGTCGCGCTTTCCGACACCTGCGTTGTACATCCCGCCCCACTGGATGCCGAGATTCCGGGCGGTATCCTGTGTTGTTTCGACAATGTTAGCCTTGATCTGGATCTGTGCCGTCGGCTTGTCAATTTTCTCTATAATGGGCATCATCCTGACCAGGTCATCTCTGATGGCCTGAATTATCAATGCATTATTGTGCTCATCAACCCTGATCGTACCTCTTGGCTTGCCGTCCTTGTCCTTGGTCAGGAACTCCTGGAGATTCTCCTTGAGTCCCTTGGCATCCGCATAACTGATGTTGATTATTTCGGACATAAGAGGTTCCACCTGGCTTATACCGACCTGCTGCGCTTTTCTTTTTAAATCCCGTTCCAGGTCTTCCGTTGTCATGACGCGTATAACGCTGCCTTCCCAGACATAATTCAACCCCTGGTTTCGCAGAATGCTCAAAAACGCCTGATCCCAGGGCACATCCTTAAAATCAACCGTAACCTCACCTTTCACATCGTTCTTTATCAATATATTCAGCCCTTCACTCTTGGCCATCGCCCGGAGAATTGCATTAACATCGGCCTGCCTCATCTTCAGGTTTATTTTATTGACAGGAAGAAGTTTTTCAGGAAGTACTTCCCTTTCAATCGTTGGACCTGTTTCCCCTTTAGACTCCTCTCCCGGAGATTGGATGGTTCTATGCTCCTGAGCCGGAGAATGTCCCCTGGATGTCTCAGCCATGGTTTCCCACTTCTCAAAAAAAGGATCTTTCTTTACCGCCTTATCTCCGGCGCAACCTGTCATAATAATCCCGAGTATAACGGCTATCGCCAGGCCCAGGCAGCATTTATTTTTCAAATTTTTATCAGTCAAAATTACCCCCCACTCTCCCGTGTTGAGGTTAGGAGCCGTCACGACGGCTTATTCCTGCAAATGAGCTTCAATTCTTGATCGGCTCTTTTTATTTACGATCACAACCCTGTCCGGGTAAATTTTTTCCAGGACGTACCCTTCTGTTTCCAGGTTATTCCCTGATTCATATTCAATACCGTTAACAATAGCCATTTCCTTCTTATCAAATTTCAGGTACCCGGAGTAATTAAAGCCCGGCTCTGTTTTTGAATCTTTGTCTGCTTTAGGCTCCTTAAGCATTTTCCAGTCCCTGAAAGATTTTTTTTCATAAAACGGATCACGCTGCCATTCAGTTTCAGCACGCTCTATTACATAAAGATCGGCAGCCGAAAGAGATTTTTTTGTCATTTTCGCCGTGATATCGGCCATAAAAGCTTCCAGTTCCGCCGTTTTTTTCTCCGAATTTATGGATGCCGATTTTGTGCCCGGAGCAATATAAAAATCATATATGCCGTATAGTATTGCAACAGCCATTATTGAAAGTATTATGATTTGCTGTCTTGTCAGTTTCGGCATCAAAACCTCGCCTTCAAAACCGGGACTCTATGCGAGAGCCAGCCGGATCTTCATTTTGAATTCCATGATATCCTGATTTTGCTGAATCTGTATTTCTTCCACGTTTTCTGAATAGGGCACTTCACCAAGATTGATCAATAATTTACGAAAATTAAAAAAATCACCCCTTATCACCGTATTTATAATAAGAAATGCGGAATTATCAGACAGGGAATTCAGGTCCGGAGAAATCGATATCACATCCATGCCGGCCTTTTTTGCCATATCCCGGAATACAGCGGGAAATAAATCTATTGATTTCCGTGAAAGTTTCTCTTTGGCCGGAAACGGTAAAACCTTTGATACCTTTTGCTGAACGTTTTTTCCCAGCGATTTATAGACAGGATTAAGCTTATCCTGTTCATCAAGCCGGCTTTTTATATTGCTTATCTTCCTGTCAAGGTTCGCCGAGGATATGATATTAGGAACGATTCCGGCAAGCACTATAACCAGTAAACCTGCGAGGCAAATTATCATATTGGTCATAGTCTGCTTTGGAATCATCATCATTTTGATTTTTTCATAAATCATTTCATTCTACCCTGTTTCGTGATTCGTACTACGATTTTCTATTATAGTGGTTCGTTATTCGTCGCTCATAAGTCGTTTTGCAGCCCCCTATTATCATGGGTCTATCAGAGCTATTTCAATTACAAAATGCAGAACGTTATCTTTTCTAAACGGTTCAATGTTGTTTTTCTGCAGGCTGATTTGCCGGATCATCGGAGACTCTTTCAGCTTCATGATATAACCTGCCAGAGAGGATTCGAGTGAATTGTTATCACCAAAGACAAGGCCTTCAATCTCCAGATTTCTTTTTACTTCATTTTTCCCGGATTTCTTTAAATCTTTTCCCGGAAGTTCTTCACCTGAAACAGCGCCACCGAGATCAGCCTTCAGATTAATGAGGCGGATATTCCCGGGGGTCAATGAAGATAACTCACTGATGACCGCCATTCCAAGATACTTTTCACTGTATGTTTTGCTTATCTGTTGCTGCACTTTTAATCCGTCCATCATCCGTGATATTGAACTCTGATCGGTAAGCGGATTATACTGCGACAAGCGTCCTTCGAACTGAATGATTTCGGTTTTCTTTTGATTGATTATTCTGTTCTGATAGAAGAAAACACCCCCGAAAATGAGCGCAACTAGTATTAAGGCCGCAAAGACATAGTTAGTAAGCCTTAAAGTATTAGCAAGCTTTTCCTTGTCTTTGAATCTGAACAATAGATTGGGCGTGTATTCGTTATCTGAAAGTGCGAGGCCAAGAGCCGGAATGAGAGCGGCTCTCTCCGAAATACTGGTCCTTTCAGCGCAGCTTTCATATCCGGTAAGTTGAAATTTGAGAGGGTCGAGAACATTGCTTTCTATACCCAGTTGATCCCCGACATATTTTACAATGGGCATGTAAACATTCATTACGCTGGATACATAAATTCTATCAACCCTGTCATATTTCAGGGTTGTCGTATAATATTCAAAAGTCCTTTCAACCTGCCTGACCACCCTCTCTAATGAAAGTAAAATGGATCTGAATTTTTCTTCTTCAGTAAGCTTGAATCCGATATCCTTTTCAGTTAAAGGCGGAGAGTCTGGACTGAGACTTAAGAGCGCTTTTCTGACCCCCTGAGCCATCAGCCTGGCCCTGGGCCCTTCCAGTTCAAATATTTCTTCCGATTCATCCTGCGAATCTTCTGAAATCCTGTCCATCAACGCTTCAATCATGCTTTTGATTCCGGCTCTGATACCCCTTGTCATGACAAGTTTTCCCTGATCATATATATCAATGCGTGAGAAATCGTTGCCGATGAAAAGCGATGCAACAGTACCTTCATGAGCAGGAATCCGTATTATCTTAAGTATATTCTGAACAGCAAAAGGCGCGATGGATATTCCGTTTATAGGCAAACCTATTTCTGAAAAGAGTTTTTTTGTCTCTTTAATATCATCTCTGGGGGCCGTGTAAGCAATAACAGACAGCTTTGGAATATTCTCTTCGGTTATCTCTCCCAGAATTTCGAAATCCAGGCTCGTATCCTTGTCATCAAAAGGGGTTTCCCTTTTAATTGCCCAGGATATAGTGTTTTCGATTTGATTTTTCGGTACTTTTGGGATTTTCAAATGGCGAACATTAACATGTGCGGCTGACATATTAACCCACAGATTCACATCTTTGTCATCCCCGATAAAACCGTCAAGTTCGGTTTTGATAAAATTGATAAACGCAGGCGACTTTTTAGATTCAATGTGGGTATGCGGTATGCTCTTATAACCAAGAAAAGCCCAATTCTTATGAGTCAACTTTGTTGTTTTGACTAATGTCAGATATTCATGACTTATATCAATACCAATGTTTACCGGTTTTTTTTCAGACACAATTTTAAATGTAGCGGCTGATGGTTCTTTTTCCTGAAGGCAAACTTTAGATGTATCCGGGGAAGAAGAAGCGGTGTCAGATTTTTTGTTTCGAATGAAATCAAGCAGTTTTTCGGTAGAAGTAGTTTCTTTTAAACGGGACAACTTATGTCTCCTCCTGCATCATTCAGTACCTCCATGAGATGGAGATGATAACAATTTCATAATTTTGTCGGATATATATCAGACATCCCATACCCTGTCAATTTTTTGTGGCGTTAATTATGATGGTTTTGCAAATAGGAAATATTACCACAACAAAACTTATCTTACAGGATCAACAGAATGATTTAAAAGATGATCGTCGAACATCGAACGTCGAACTTCCAATATTGAATGAGAACAAATATCCAATACCGAACATCAAACATTGATTTCTGTTTCTTTTCAGTCGTGCTGACACTCGTAACGAAAGGCTTATCTATGTCTTTCCATAAGTTCCTTTTTTACCCATTAAACATTCGATGTTAAACGTTCGATGTTCGATGTTCATTTATTTCAGCCCGACACCCTGCTCCATGAATAGTTGCAAAATCATATCCACAAAACTCCACAAATAAAATCACTATCTAAAATCGTTTTAACATAAATAAATCATTATAAAAAAATTATAAGAATTTTATTTTTTTCTTGACACACGGTTAAAATTGTATCATTTATATGCAACAAAGTGGTTCAAAGTGGTTTTATCTGGATAAATATGCATAATTATGGTGAATCATGTTCAGGGGAACTTCTTTTCATACAATAGATTCAAAAGGCCGCGTAATAGTCCCTTCCAGATTCCGTGACATAATCAGAAACGGGGAGAGTGACGGAGTCGTGATTTCAAGGATGGACGGAACTCTTTACGCATACACTTTAGAAGAATGGAAAAAGATTGAAAACAAGATTCTATCTCTTGCCGAAAAAAGCGAAAGCATGCGCCGTTTCAGGCGAATATTCATAGGCGGTGCATTTGAATGCTTTTGCGACAAGCAGGACAGGATTCTCGTCCCTCCCGCCCTGCGCCAATACGCAAGGCTTGAAAAAGATATAGTGCTTGTCGGAGCCCTTGATCATTTTGAAATCTGGTCAGTTGAAAGCTGGAATGCGGAAATAGAGCAGCTGGAAAATGACAGCAAAAAGGAGGATGTAAGAAACGAAATTGCGAAATTAGGAATCTGATTAATGCAGACTTATCACATCCCTGTCATGACAAAAGAGGTTATATATTATCTTGACTGCAAGCCGGGAAAGATTTATGCGGACTGCACTCTGGGAGGCTCCGGCCATGCGATGGCCATTTGCGAAAAAATCAGGCCGAACGGAATACTGATAGGCATTGATCAGGATAAGGATGCAATTGTTAATGCAAAGAACATATTAAAGCCACACCTTTCAAACACCCGCCTTTTTCATGGTAATTTCGTTAACCTCCCCGAATTCCTTTCAGAGTCCGGCATTCCAAAAGTCGACGGCATTTTGCTCGATCTGGGGTTGTCGCTTCATCAGATTGATTCGAGCGGGAGAGGATTCAGTTTCAGAAAAGAAGAGCCTCTTGACATGCGTATGGATACCGACTTCGGAATAAAAGCAGGAGACCTGGTAAACGAACTGGATGAAAAAGAGCTTGAGAAACTTATACTTGATTATGGTGAAGAGCGCTGGGCAAGAAGCATAGCAAGGAATATTGTAAAAAAAAGAGGGCTGACGGAGATTAAAACCAGCAGTCAGCTTGCACAAATCGTCTGTGATTCAATACCCGCAAAAATCCGATCCAAACAAAAAATTCATCCTGCAACGCGGGTATTCATGGCTTTAAGAATAGCGGTTAACAGGGAACTCGAAATGCTTTCATTATTTATGGATAATGTTTCGGAATTATTAAACCCCAAAGGCCGACTTTGTATTTTAACATTTCATTCGCTTGAAGACAGAATCGTAAAACGGAAAATAAAAGAGATGGAAAAAGAATGTGTCTGTCCGCCGGGTTTT
This sequence comes from uncultured Desulfonema sp., assembly GCA_964578785.1. GTDB lineage: Bacteria > Desulfobacterota > Desulfobacteria > Desulfobacterales > RPRI01 > RPRI01. The sequence goes on from CAZOEH010000061.1 coordinate 10,156, forward strand.
CCAAAGTGTGTTTGCAGCAAGACCAGACTGTTTAAAATATTAAACAAAAAGGCTCTGCGGCCCGGCAATGAAGAGATAGCTGCGAATCCGATGTCGCGAAGCACTAAGCTCAGGGCAGCAGAAAGACTTTAGCAAATTAATCGGGGTTGGGAAGTAATTGAAAAAAAATATTAGAAATATGCAACCCAGGCGCAAATTTACAGGACTTTGGATCATTATTATGATTTTGCTCATTTCGGAGCTTTATACTTACACATGGTGCAGAATTCAGTGCGTTAAGACAGGATATGAAATATCAAAAGAAACTGATAAAAATTTAAAACTTATAGCTTTACAGAAGAATCTTAAGATCGAGATTGCACGGCTGAAATCTCCCCGGAGAATAGCAAAGATTGCAACACAGCAGCTCGGTCTTATAATGCCGAAACCGGGACAGGTGATAACAATCCCATGAACGCCGCCAGGTCAAAATATGTTAAACTCCGGATAACAATAGTCGCCATTTTTTTCGGGGTCTTCCTTCTGATAATTGGCGTAAAAGCCGGGTATCTGCAGATTTATCAAAGTTCATGGCTAGCTAAAAAAGCAGCCGATCAGTATGAAAGACCGTTTAAGGAATCTGGAAAACGGGGAACGATTTACGATGCGAATTTGCGCGAAATGGCGGTATCAATAAATGTTACATCAATCGCAGCATATCCTCCCAGAATAGTAAATAAGGCTGACACGGCAAAAGCGCTTGCAAAAGCGCTTGACATGAATACAAACCTTCTCAGGAAAAAGTTTTTTTCCGACAAACCGTTCATCTGGATAAAACGCCGGGCAACACCAAATGAAGTAAATTCTGTAAACAGCCTGAACCTTGAAGGAATAGGCTTCCTTTCCGAACACAGCCGGTTTTATCCGCAGAAAACACTTGCGGCTCAGACATTAGGTTTTACCGGTATAGACGGCAACGGGCTTGAAGGCCTTGAATTCTATTACGATGCCCAGTTGAAGGGCTCAGAGCGTGAATATATTGTGTTAAAAGACGCTCTCGGCCAGGGATTCAATGCCGAAAAGACCGTGGATGCCGATTACGGCGGCAAGAATCTGGTACTCACAATCGACCAGGCAATCCAGTACATAACCGAAAAAGCGTTGCAGGAAGCAGTGACGGACAGCTCGGCAAAATCCGGAATAGCAATAGTCATGGTGCCCGGAACAGGAGCTATACTGGCCATGGCGCATTACCCTTTGCTGAATCCCAACTCTTATGAAAAATTTGACAGGAACCTGTGGAGGAACAGAGCTATAACCGATCCTTTTGAGCCGGGCTCGACAATGAAAATTTTTACCGCAGCGGCGGCGCTGGAACACGGCAACAGCACCCCGAATACGATTTTTTACTGTGAAAACGGAGAATACAGGATCGGAAAAAACATTATACACGATACACATCCT
>CAZOEH010000062.1:0-5519 GCA_964578785.1 uncultured Desulfonema sp.
AGAAATCGGACTTTTTACTAAGCCGTCATCTGTTCATGCTCCCCTGAATATAGCCTTCAAGATCCAGTGAAACATACAAATATCCGGCTTTTTTGATTTTCCCGACCATCCGGTTCCTTATTTCCTCAGTCATTATCCTCTCAAAATCTTCCTTTGCCAGTTCTATTCTTGCGAGATTGCCATGATGCCGGACACGGCAGGCGCTGAAACCAAGATCGATCAACGCATTCTCGGCCTCTTCAATCATTTTAAGGCTTTCAATTGTGATGGCAGCGCCGTAAGGGATCCTTGTTGCAAGGCATGCCATAGCCGGTTTATTCCATGTTTCAAGAAGCATCATTTTTGAAAGATCGCGAATATCCTGCTTTGAGAGCCCGGCCTCTATCATCGGAGCGGCGATTCTAAACTCCGAGGCGGCTGAAAAACCGGGACGATAATCCTTCAGATCATCCGTATTTGCACCATGAGCAAGTTCAGTTATTCCCGCTTTTGAAGCCGCTTCGATCATCTTTGGAAAAAGATTTTTTTTGCAGACATAGCACCTCTCCCTGCTGTTAGCTGTAAATTCAGGAATACTCATCTCATCCGGTTGAATTATAATGTGTTTTATTCCATGATTCAGAGCAAACTTTACGGCAAATTCCGTTTCTCTTGCCGGATGAACCGGTGAATCTGCCGTAATAGCCGTAACCTTTTCACCTGATACTTCATGTGCCACTGCAAGCAGAAAAGCGCTGTCTGCTCCGCCTGAAAAAGCAACAGCAAGGGAATCGAAATTTTTCAGGATAGAAATAAGTCTCTCTTTTTTACCTTTAAGGTCGCCGCTCTTCATCTCTTTTTCTTTCTTTAAGGTTGATAGGCCTGAAAAAGCCGTCAAAAATTGTTTACAAAACAGTACATATATCTTATATAAAATTTATACAAAATTCTCAACAGATGTCGTTTCGATGCATCTGAAAGGATATAATCATGGGAAACAAGACAAAAACAATCCTGTTTATAGTCATTACCATATTAATTTCAATAACCGTTCTGACCAGCCACTCGAACAAGGACAATTACTTTATAAAATATAAAGACGGAGCGGTTGAAGTATGGAAGGGAAGATTTTCCCCTCTCGGCAAAGAACTGTTTATCACAATGCCGGGAGCACAGCCGCCGGATCCCATAAAAGAGACGTACACCCGTGAAGAGATTTTCCCCTTCATTGCAAAATATTATATCAACAAGGCTGACGCGGTCCCCGATGTTCCGGGCCTCCCTGATTTTGAAGTCATTAGAACTTACCTGAACAAATCTCTCACTTATGCAATCACTTCCGATCAACAGGAAGAAGCCCGCAACCGCTTAAACAAAATAGACAGGATGGTGCTTCATTACAAAGCCGATATAGCCGTGAGCAAAGAGACCATACCTGAACTCAAAACCGCTCTTGAATATTTAAACAGGGCAAACACTCTCGGCCCGGACGAGATGGAATCGGGGCTTATTCAACAGAAAATTGATTCTATCAGAGCAACAATGGCAGCACTCGAGGCCGGACAGCAGGCGGGAGCTCAAAATCAGAATCAGCCGGAAGTTAATCCTCAGGCCAAACCGGTAAAATAAGCCTCTTCTCCCGACCGGTTTGTCTTGCAGTCTTTATGCTTCTGATTCATCAAATAATTCAGCCTGGCCGTCATTTGCAAAAAATGCAGATCATACCTGATACACTTTTTCTGATAAAAACACTCTACGCAGACGTTCAACAGAACTTCTTTGATTTTATATAATTATTGGAGTAATTAACAGTCGATCCGAGATTCAGATCTTTCCAACGCTGGATCTTAAATATTACATATATTAATTGTTCAGAGCAATTATCCGATTGATGTCATTGTGTATAAATGGTAAATTGAAGCCATGAACAGGAATCACACAGCTATATACCAAATGTCGGACCATCGGGACGACAACTTCGTTCCCGGCACACCAGCAGACCGCATTGGGCTCGTCTGGCTTCTGACCCGGGAGATCACATCCTTGAGCAAAAAGTACGATGCTGAACGAAGACTACAAAGACATGTTACTCGCCTTGTCCGGCGAGAAAGTTAAAAAAGGATAGCCCATAACAGGGAGGTAAAAATGAATTTAAATGATATCTCCATATTCGACCTGAGTACACCGGAAAAATTACAACTGGTGGAAGACCTGTGGGACGATCTGGCGGCTTCCCCGGCAGAGGTTCCCGTTCATGAATGGCAAAAGGAAGAGTTGACTCGTCGAAAAGCTAACCTGAAGAGCAAGCCGTCTTCGGGAGTTTCGTGGGACGAGGTCAAACACAGGCTTCGGAGTCGCTATGGCCGTTGAACTTATAATCGCGCCGGAAGTTCAATATGACTTCAGGAGGCTTATAGCTGGTACGAAGACCGTAGGCATGGCCTGGGAGAAGATTTTCTCAGCTGTGTGGATGCCTGTATTGAGGCAATTTGTCGTATGCCCGAACTCTATGTAAAAGCTCACGAGGAGTATCGCCGGGCATTGGTAAGGCGATTTCCATATGCCGTTTTTTATGAGTATACTGATGGGAAAGTATTCATCTACAGTATTTTTCATACATCCCGTGATCCCCAAAAATGGAAGAATCGCTTGGTTTGACTTATACCTGTTTACCTTACTTCTATACGGCCTTCGGTTGCTGAAAAAACCATCCATGCACCAGACTCCTTCTACCCGGCAACCATAGTTCAATGAAAAACAACTTCTACGCAGGCCTTCGATAGAACTTATTTGATTTTATATAAATCTCGGAGTAATTAAGAGGCAATCCAAAGTTCAGATCTTTCCGGAACCGGATATTAAATATTACGTATATTATTTGTTGCGCCCCGGAACTATAATTATGATAGCAAACCGGTTCTGGGATAATAGTTGACAGGAAGGTCGCTATGAGATTTGAATGGGATCCAAAGAAGGCTGCATCAAACCTCAAGAAACATGGAGTCACGTTTCAGGAGGCTGCCACGGTCTTCGGTGACCCTCTGGCTATTACGTTTCAAGATCCGGATCATTCCGATGGTGAAGAAAGACAAATAACTTTCGGCTTGTCTCTACAGAAACGGCGCATTGTTGTCTCTCATACGGAACGTAAAGATCGAACAAGGATAATAAAACGCGCGTCTAATGGACCGCAAAGAAAAGGTGATCTATGAGGAAGGTTAAGTCGTCAGACGAACTCCGTCCTGAGTATAAACGGGAAGACCTTGGCGTGGGAGTCCGCGGCAAGTACTTTGAAGATTACCGCACAGGCACTAATCTCGTGCTCCTGAATCCCGATGTGGCAAAAGTGTTTTCTACCGAGAAAGCCGTCAATGATGCCCTTCGGTCTCTCATTAGTTTGGCAGAAAAATCAACAGGCCGAAAAAGCCGTTCCGCCGGATCGGCCAAAAAGCGGGCCTCCCGGTGAATTTTGCGGGGGACACCCTATAGTCTCCTATATGTCCCCCTTATTTGATTTTATATAAATATTGGAGTAATTAAGAGGCAATCCGAAGTTTAGACTTTTCTGGAATCGGACATTAAATATTACTTATATGAATTGTTTGGCCTGTAAGGGATCAATTATGAACAGGCGAAAATTGCTTCATAAAATACTTGATAGTTCTAAAAATATAAGATTCGCAGAGATGGTAAACCTTGTTAAAGGTTTTGGGTTTGATCTATCGCGGACCGACGGTAGCCACCACATTTTCGTGAAGTCTGATATTCCTGAGCTCGTGAATCTTCAGAACATCAAGGGTCAAGCAAAACCATATCAAATTCGCCAATTCCTGAAATTGGTCGAGAAACATAATCTTAAACTGGAGGATGAATAATGCAGGACTATCATATTAACATTTTCTATTCAGAAGACGACAACGGGTACATAGCCGATATCCCTGATCTGGAGGCTTGTTCCGCATTTGGGGATACTCCCGATGAGGCATTGCATGAAGTTCAAAAGGCCAAAAAGTTATGGTTGGAGGCTGCACTGGCAGGAAGCAAGCCTATTCCGCCCCCAAAATATCGACCTGTAATATACCAGACAGTATCAGCTTGATAGTCTGTGTAATTTCGATAAGATTAAGGCCGAACATATATACGGCCTTCGGTTGTTAAGAAATAAATTTCCCGTGCACCAGGCTCCTTCTCCCCGGCAAACACAGTTCTATGTATATTAATCGTTTTGTTTTAAGGAACAGAAATGGCAAATCAAAATCTACCTCAACACTTTAGATATATTAATCCTATAATTCACGTACTCAGATCGCTGGGAGGATCTGGAAGATCATCTGAAGTCACGGATTTGGTAATCGAAAAATTAGATATTCCTGATCATGATCTCGAAGATCTTCTTCAAAGTGGTCAATCAAGAATAAAGAACCAGATTCATTGGGCAAGAATGGTTCTTGTAAAAATAGGATTTATTGATTCTTCACAGCGGGGCGTATGGAGCCTGACTGAAAAAGGACTACATACTGATTTGTCGAAAGATGATTTGGTCGCTCTTTATCAAACTCGACGTCAATGGATGGGCATAAGTGACTACAAACAAGTTTGTGAGTCAACAGAATTAAAATCAGATGATGCAGAAAATATTAAACTGGAGAAACAAGTTGATTATAAAGAAGAGCTTATAAATATTATAAAAGCACTTCCTCCATCAGGCTTTGAAAGAATTTGCCAAAGGCTTCTTAGGGAATCTGGCTTCGCTCAAGTAATTGTAACTGGTAAAACCGGTGATGGTGGGATTGATGGCCATGGTATTTTACAAGTAAATCCATTTGTAAGTTTCAATGTTCTTTTCCAATGTAAAAGATATCAGGGGAATGTTATGGCATCACAAATTCGTGATTTTAGGGGAGCCATGATGGGGAGAGCCGATAAAGGCATTATTCTCACAACTGGGTCATTTACAGTTGATGCCAAAAAGGAAGCAAGGCGTGATGGTGTACCTCCTATCGAGCTTATTGACGGTGAAAAACTTATAGAAATGTTTGAACTATTAGAGCTTGGTTTGAAATCCATAAAAACATACGAAGTTGATTACCGATTTTTTGAAGAATTTGGATAAAACAAACCGGACAGAATTAATCTGGCTCAGAAAGTTGGGCAGGTAATTTAATCATTTGTTAAGGACCGTCATGAATATTTACGATGAATTTTTTTCTATCATCAAACAATTGAATGCCGCCGACATTAAGTATGCCGTCGTCGGGGGAATCGCACTGTCATTTCATACAGAACCCAGATATACCAAGGATATAGATTTTCTGGTTTTATCAAGTTGCGTTGACGATTTAAAATCTATTTTAAAAAGCATGGATTATACATTTGAAGCTCAATCATGGACATTCAAAAAATCAAATATTACTCTTCACAGACTGACCAAAATAGAAGGAGAGGACAGTTTAACAATTGATATTTTAGAGGCTGCCGAGGAACGGCATATTCGAATAATCGAAAATGCGATTACGGAAAAAACGGAATACGGGTTTGTG
>CAZOEH010000062.1:5619-11543 GCA_964578785.1 uncultured Desulfonema sp.
GCATATTCGAATAATCGAAAATGCGATTACGGAAAAAACGGAATACGGGTTTGTGCATATAGCAACCAGAGAAGACCTTATCTGGATGAAACGATTAAGAAACTCAAAGCAGGATATCGCAGATATTGAGGCTTTAGAAAATGACAAAAATTGAGAAAGTCATTAGAGATATTAATAACCTGCAGGATTTCTATAAGAAAACTCGGTTGTTGAGATCGCAAATTAAAGCAAAAACATCAACGCAATTAAAAAATGCCGAACAAAAAGATGCTCGAAAGCAGGATTCTCATGACACTCCTCCCCGATAGGTGATCACTTTTTTGAACTTCTATTCGGTGGGACCTTTTTATGACAAACCTTCTTCTCGGATTTGATCTGAGATGGATTAGATTAAACTATTATTTTACTCAATGGAGAATTGTTAATGGCGAAAAAACAGATTAAGGGGGTTATTCCTCCGATGCTCACCCCCTTTAAGGCAAACGGTGACGTTGACTACGACAAGCACATCCGGAACATGGAAAACTGGAATAAAGACAAGCTTGCAGGATACCTGGTTCTCGGATCAAACAGCGAAACAGCTTATTTAAATGAAGCCGAAAAAATAAAGCTTATCAAACTGACCATAAAGCACGCCAAAAAAGGCCGCATGATCCTGGCCGGAACCGGCGTGGAATCGGCACGGGAAACCATCGCCCTGACAAACAAAGCAGCGGATCTCGGAGCGGATGCCGCCCTTATCCTGACGCCGTCCTACTATCATTCCAAAATGAATGAAGAGGCTCAGATCAGATTCTTTACCGAAGTTGCCGACCACACAAAGATACCGGTGATGATCTACAACGTGACCGCTTTTACCCATATCAATGTTACGGTCAATACCGTCCGGGTTTTAAGCAGACACCCCAACATTTTAGGGATGAAAGACAGCACCGGCAATGTTCCGCAGCTTACCGCCTTTTCCGCTGTAATCGACAAGGGTTTCAACCTGATGACCGGCACGCTTTCAGCCTGGTATCCTGCCCTGACTCTGGGGGTAAAGGCCGGAATTTTTGCCGTGGCCAATTGCGCACCCAATGAGTGCAGCGCGATACAGACGGCCTTTGACAAGGGAGATCATGAAGCTGCCAGGAAGCTTTACTTCAGGATATTCCCTGTCAATAACGCCGTTACCGCCACCTTTGGCATTCCCGGGTTGAAGTACGCTTCGGATTTGATGGGGTACAGGGGCGGCCATGTGCGCTCACCCCTGCTGCCCTTAAAGGAAGAAGAAAAAATCAGGATCAAAGAAATCCTTCAGACCGCTCAATTATTATAGTTCTATTTAGACAGGATTACAGAATATTGCCAGTTGCCAGGTGTCAGTCATCAGTAGTCGGTTTGTATTTATAGCAGATCACATTCTGACCACTGATCCCCGACCACCTGGTTCATTCCGGACATCGTTCATCGAAATTCGATATTCGATATTCGTCTCTCGCTTCCGGCGGGCAGACAACATCCTGTAAATCCTGTCTAAAATATCCTAAGCGGCATAGATCGCGGTGGCCGCTTCGATGGCGCCCGGCTTTGCTTTGAACCCCTCCGATTTCAGCACCGCCTCAAGCGCAGCAAGGAACAGGTAGACGTTTTTGCGGCGGCATGAATGGCCCATCAGGCCGATGCGCCATACCTTGCCGGCGAACTGGCCCAATCCCCCGTCGATCTCTATGGCAAAGTCATTCAGGAGAGCTTTGCGCACCTTTAGGTCGTTGACACCGTCCGGGATACGGACGGCGTTCAGCATCGGTAGCCGCTCTTTCTCCGGCACAAGCATGGAAAGGCCCATAGCCTCGATGCCGGCTACAAGCGCCCGGTGATTCAGTATGTGCCGCGCAAACCTCGCTTCCAGTCCTTCCTCGGCGATGATGCGCAGCGCCTCGCGGATAGCGTAGATCATGTTGATAGGAGCGGTATGGTGGTACTTGCGCTCATTGCCCCAGTAATCGCGAACCATGCTGAAATCGAGATACCAGCTCACTACCGGATGTTTGCGCTGCTCCAGGGCCTTAATGGCTGCGGCACTGAAGCTTACCGGAGAAAGCCCCGGCGGACATGAGATGCACTTCTGGGTGCCGCTGTAGGCGGCGTCGATCTTCATTCCGTCGACCGGGACATTTATTCCGCCCAGAGATGTGACGCAGTCGACCAGAAAAAGAGCTCCGGCATCGTGAGCAATTCCGGAGATATCCGAAAGCGGCGTGCACGCGCCGGTGGACGTTTCGGCATGCACTACGGCAACAACCCCGGGTTTGCATCCTTTTACCGCTTTAGCCACAGCCTGAGGGTCAACAGCCCTCCCCCACTCGCAGTCCACCCTGATAAGTTTTCCGCCGATACGGTTGACAATGTCGCACATGCGGGTGCCGAACACTCCGTTTACGGCTACAACCACCTCATCGCCGGGCTCTACCAGATTGACAAAACAGGCTTCCATGCCTGCGCTGCCGGTGGCTGAAACCGGGATGGTCAAAGCGTTTTGAGTCTGGAAAAGATAACGCAGCAACTGCTGGGTTTCGTTCATGGTCCCCAGGAAATACGGGTCCAGGTGGCCGATGCAGGGGGCCGCCATGGCTTGCAGCACCCGGGCCGGGACGTCGCTCGGCCCGGGCCCCATGAGAAGCCTTTCGCCGGGATTGATATCTCTGAATTCTTTTGGATCGATCTTGAATACGTCAGCACTCATACTTTAGTTGTCCTCCTCTTTCAGGAATAAGAATATGCTTGTTATAATTTGGTCGTATTGCATGAACCTTCTTGCATGTCAAGTGCTTCACTTCGTGTCACCTGAACCCCCGAAGCCCTGAATCCTTGAACCCTATTTATATTGCGCCTTTGCCACTTTTTTACCTGTTCACCAGATGGCATGCCGCGAGATGCTCTTCGCCTGAAGTTCCCGGAGCGGGCAAAAGTTCCGGCTCTTCAGATCTGCAGCGGTCGAAAGCATAAGGACAGCGGGTATGGAAACGGCATCCCGGAGGCGGACTCAAAGGGGATGGAACGTCTCCGCGAAGGACAATTTTTTGTTTTCTTACTGACGGGTCGGGAACTGGAATTGCCGATATCAGGGCTTGCGTATAAGGATGGAGAGGATTCTTATAAACCGAATCCGCGTCTGTATACTCAGCGATTTTGCCGAGATACATAACCGCGATATTGTCAGAAATATGCTTTACAACGGAAAGATCATGCGCAATGAAGAGATAGGTCAGATTCATCTCGGATTGCAGATCAAGTAGAAGATTGAGTATCTGGGACTGGATCGATACATCCAGAGCCGATACGGGCTCATCACAGATGATCAGTCCGGGTTTCAAGGCTATAGCCCTTGCGATTCCTATTCTCTGGCGCTGTCCGCCGGAGAACTCGTGCGGAAACCGGGAGATCGCGCTTTCCGGCATTCCCACGCGCAGCAGAAGATTTTCAACCTCCTTCCGCCTTGTCGAGTGGGAACCGATTCCATGAATTATCAACGGCTCTTCCAGAATATCTCCTACGGTCTGTCTTGCATCGAGAGACTCAAAAGGATCCTGGAAAACCATCTGCATATTTCTTCTAAGCGGCCTTATTTCACTCTCCGGCATACCGGAGATGTTTTTCCCTTCAAATATCACTTCTCCGCCGGATAACTCATAAAGCCTTAATACAGCTCTGCCGACGGTTGTCTTGCCGCATCCGGATTCACCGACAAGCCCTACCGTCTTTCCGGCCTCGACTTTCATGGAAACCCCGTCGACAGCATATACTTTTCCGGTTTTCCTGCGGATGACACCTCCGTATACAGGAAAATGCACTTTAAGATCTCTTATTTCGAGCAGGTAATTCGCCTGCTGTTTCGGTTCAGGCATATAGATAGCAGTTCACATCATGTTCATCGTCAATATAGAAAGCGGGGGGAGAAACAGTCCCGCACACGTCCATTGCGTAAGGGCACCGGTTCCTGAATCTGCAGCCTTCGGGAAGTTCGTGAAGGGCCGGAACCATGCCCTTGATTACATGCAGCCTCGTTTTTCTCTCTCCTTCAAGGCGCGGAATAGACAAAAGAAGCCCTTTTGTATATGGATGCTTCGGCTCTTTGAAAAGTTTTCCGACAGGCGCCTTCTCGGCCACCTTTCCGGCATACATCACAAGGACCCTGTCGCTTGTTTCAGCTATAACGCCAAGCGCGTGGGTAATAAAAATAATTGCCATGCCGGTTTCGGCCTGTAGCTTCTTCATAAGATCGAGTATCTGCGCCTGTATCGTCACATCGAGGGCGGTTGTTGGTTCATCGGCTATCAGGATGTCTGGTTTGCACGCAAGCGCCATTGCAATCATCACTCTCTGGCGCATACCTCCCGATATATTGTGGGGATATTCCAGAACGCGTTTTCCGGGATCTGAAATTCCGACTTTTTTCAGCATCCCGACAGATTCTTCCCGGATCTCGTTTTCACTCATGCCGGGATAACGAAGCCTGAAAACCTCTCCTATCTGATCGCCTATTCTGTGAACCGGATTTAAGGCCGTCATCGGCTCCTGGAATATCATGGATATCCTGTTTCCGCGTATCTCATGCATCTTTTCGGCAGGCAACGCCGCAATATCCGTTCCGGAAAAAATGATGCGCCCGCTCTCGATGCGGCCGGATGGTTTGGGGAGAAGCCTCATTATCGAGAGAGCCGTAACGCTTTTTCCACAGCCGGATTCACCGACAATGCCGAGAACCTCTCTCTTGTTTACCTCGAAGCTCACGTCATCAACGGCCCTTATCCTGCCGGCCTCCGTTTCAAATGAAGTCACAAGATTCTCAACCTTCAGTACGGCATCTTTATTCAATTCCAATTCCTCGCACCTTGCCCGCTGGTTTCCGGTTTGATGGTCTGAAGGTTTTTAGACTGAAGACTATCAGTAACTTCAGCCTATCTACCTTCAGCCTTATTGCTTTTCACTATTTAATTTTCATCGTTATCGACTTCATCTTGTACGTCTCGTCAATGATCGTAACCGGTTTGAACTTTTCCCCTTTTCTCATCGCTTCTTTTGTCTCGTTATAAGCTTTTTCATCAAACCAGAAAAGTCCTCCCGCCATACTTCCGAAAGGATCAAAGAGGCTCGTCGAATGTTTCGTCCCCGGAATCTCCGGAAATCTCCACCATCTCCAGTAGGCGTGGCGCACATAAGGGACCATGAAAGTCGGAACAAAACACCCCGTATCATCTATCTTTTGCTGGATCTTGACTGACAGCTTTATCCGCTCCTCCTCTTCAAGAGAATTCCTGTATGCGTCTATGAGACTGTCCATTTCAGGATCATCTGTATTTGTTATGTTGTTCGTCTGGGGTTTGTGGGCGTTTATCGAATGGAAATGTTCCCAGTACTGCGGCCTGAAAGAGGTGCTCCAGCCCATCCATGCCACATCATGTTTTTTCTCAAGAAATTTCTTGAAAGTCGCTGTCTGGTCAAGGTTCTGAAGCCTGAGTTCAATTCCGGCTTTCTTGGCCTCTTCCTTCAGAACAACAAGCCTGGGCGTGTGGGTTTCGGACCCATATGTAACCTCGACCGAGAAGCGGTTTTCGCTCTTTTCCCATATGCCGTCGTCACCGCGCATCCAGCCCGCCTTCTTCATATAGTAGTCAACTTTTTCAAGATCAAATCTTCTTGCTCTTATCTTTTCATTCGAATACCGCCCGTATCCGACAAAACCGTGCTCGAGCCTGAAATAATCGTTTCTCAAAACCTTCTCTATCACTCTCTCTACATTCATCGCGTGGGCGAATGCATATCTTACATTTATATCTTTAAATATCTCCCTGTCCTGGTTCAGCCACAATCCCATTGCAGACTGCTGGGTGTCGTTGAAAAACCAGATCTTATGAACATACCCTTTCTCAATTACAGGCGTC
>CAZOEH010000063.1:0-11377 GCA_964578785.1 uncultured Desulfonema sp.
CCCGAGCCACCGGAAAAATGCCCGGTCTGCGGCGCCGACAAGTCAATGTTTGTTGAAGTAACAGCTACGGGTGTTGTTCCGGCAACACCTGTAGCCGTAACAAAGGATGCTCCCGCAAAACCGCCTGAACTTTCATTTATCGCCGAACTTATCCATACGCTGCATGCTCATCCCATATCAGTGCATACACCTAACGGCGTCATTCCGGTAACCGTTCTTTTTCTTGCAATTGCTCTACTTTTTAACTCCGATAGTTTTGCAACAGCAGCATTTTATAACCTGACCGTTGTGCTCTTGGCAATGCCCGTAGTGCTTTTCACAGGCTATGTTGAATGGAGCTCAAGATACAAGAGTTCAAAGAGTTTTTTATTTATAACCAAAATATCCTGTGGCATTCTGGTTTTTATATCGGCCATGGTGTTATTCGCCTGGCGTGCAATTGATTCTAATGTTTCAACCGGCCCTGACAGATATCTGTTTTTCCTTATTCATATAATAATGCTTGGTGCGGCAGGAGTTGCAGGCCATCTTGGCGGAAAGCTTGTTTTCAAGGACTGATTTAATTTCTGAGGCTTCAGCAGACTAAGCCTTCTTCTTTGTGATATCCCGGCTCTCCCTCATAGATCAGTGTGCGCGTCCTTTGTGCGATGCTTTCAGGGTCTATCTCTATTTTGGCGACGCCCGTTTTCATTGCAGCACGCGCTACGGCAGCTGCAACAGCGGGGGGAACCTTAAAATCCATTCCTCTGGGAATTATATACTCGGGACGGAGCTCATTGTCTGAAACAAGTTCCGCTATCGTTCTGGCAGCAGCTATCTTCATCTCCTCATTGATCATTCTTGCACGGACATCGAGAGATCCCCTGAATACCCCTGGGAAAACCAGGGAATTATTGACCTGATTCGGAAAATCGGATCTCCCAGTAGCGACAATAAACGCTCCGGCCTCTTTTGCGGCATCAGGGAGTATTTCAGGTGTCGGATTCGCGAGCGCAAAAATCACAGGGGCTTCAGTCATAGTTGAGATCATCGCCTTCGACAGAGCTCCTGCTACGGAAAGTCCTATGAAGACGTCGCAGCCCTTCACGGCGTTTGCAAGATCTCCGGTTATTTTTTCAGGATTTGTCTGCAGCGCCATCTCTTCCTTGATCCAGTTCATTCCATCGGTTCTCCCGGCATATATCGCTCCTCTCGTGTCGCAGAGGATAATCTGCTTTATTCCGATCTCCATTATCAGCTTGCAGACTGCGATGGCAGCGGCTCCTGCTCCGTTTATCACAACCCTGACATTTTCAGTTTTCTTCCCGGATAATTTAAAAGCATTCAGCAATGCAGCAGTAACTACAATGGCCGTTCCGTGCTGATCATCGTGAAACACCGGAATATCCATCTCCTCCCTGAGCCGTCTTTCTATATAAAAGCAGCGCGGCGCCGATATGTCTTCAAGATTTATTCCTCCGAAAGTCGGACTCATCCGCTTCACAATCTCTACAATCTTGTCGGCTTCCTGGGTGCAGAGGCAGATAGGAAAAGCTTCTACTCCCGCAAAAGTCTGAAAAAGGATGGCTTTGCCTTCCATAACCGGCATTGCGGCCCTCGGCCCGATATTCCCAAGGCCCAGAACGGCGCTCCCGTCCGTGACGATTGCAACCAGATTCCCCTTGGCGGTATAGTCGTATACCGTATCGGGATTTTCCCGTATCATCCGCGCCGGGACTTCGGCAAGAGGAGGCATGTAAAACTGGCTGAGAATGTAATTATCCTTGATCGCTATCTTGCTTCTTATCTGAAGAACGCCGCGATACCGCCTGTGAAGATCCATCGACTCTTCCGCAATCGACTGCTTCTTTTGAGCAGGCGGCTGAATCGGCCACTGTCCTTCATAAACATATCTGCGCGTCATTTCCGCGACCATGGCCGGATCGACATCCCCTCTGGCTTCTCCTGTTTGAACGGCGGCCTGAGCGACCGCCTGAGCGATTCTTGGCGCGACACTGAAATCAAATATCCTGGGCATGACATGATCAGGGGCCAGTTCATCCGATCCTACGCAGTCAGCCAGCGCCTGGGCGGCCGAAAGAGCCATCGTATCATTTATTTTGCCGGCTCTTGTTTCCAGGATTCCCCTGAAAAAACCAGGAAAAATCATTGCGACATCCGACTGATTCGGAAAATCGGCCCGGTTGAACACCATCACCTTTGCTCCGGCCCGCCTCGCTTCATCGGGCATGATTTCAGGATTAGGCGTTGAAAGTGCAAAAACAACCGGATCTTTTGACATGGATCTCACCATCTCCCCGTCAAGAACATTTCCCGACGAAAGACCTATAAAAACATCCGCACCCCTCAAAGCCTGCCCGAGGGTTCCTGTCATTTTATCGGGATTCGTTTTCTGTACAATTTCCCACTTGGCCCAGTTCATTCCTTTCAACCGATATTTGTACAGAGCTCCGTCCCTGTCGCAAACGACTACCTGTTTTATGCCAGCCTTTATCAGAAGATCTGCGCTTGCAAGCCCGGCCATCCCGGCGCCGTTTATAACGACACGGGCATTCAGCAGCTCTTTGCCCACCACCTTCATTGAATTTATCAACGCGGCAAGGACGGAGGCTGCCACACCGATCCCATGATTATTGAACACCGGAATGTTAGCTCCTCTCCCGAGATGGTCCGTAATAGTAAAGCTCTGCGGACTGGCTATATCTTCAAGGCAGAATGCTCCGAATGTGGATGAAAGAGCAAGGGCGGTTTCAATAAATTCATACGGATCTTTTGTTTTGATACATATTGGAAGAGCATCTATTCCGGCAAAAGTCTTGAATATGACAGATTTACCTTCCATGACAGGAAGGGCCGCTTCAGGACCTGCATGCCCCAGGCGGAATAACCCGGAACCGTCCGTCAGAATCCCCACCGTGTTTCCGCGGCAGGAGAGAAGATAAGACTGTGCCGGATCCCTCGCTATCGCCATGCATGGCGCAGCAACTCCCGGTGTATAGACAAGGCTTAGTATTTTAGAGTCCCTGATAGGAATTTTCGGTGAAACGCCGATAACACCCCGGTATCTTTTTCTGTATTCAAGAGCTTCCCGGCCTGCATTTATATCGGGCATATTATTCTCCTAACCCCGATAAACGGGATAAGTACCTTCACGAAATAATTTTCTGCCACTCTTTTCAGTACCCCCTTGAGGGGTAGAAACGCGCAGAATAATTATTTCTAAGGTACTAAAAAAAACCGGACACTTACTCGGATTTCATAACCCGGTATCCGGCCTTTGCAATATCGATTTGAATTTGAACCAACTATGATAAAAAATCACCGCTAAGTCAAGCCAATTAGCCTTTCTTCAGCCATTTCCTGTTATCATGAGCTTCCTTCAAAATCCCGCTCAATAAATTTCTGTCTCATGCCGGAGAGTGAGAACGTGGTTATTCTCTTTTGTTCCGTTCATTTTGGGAATTTCTTGTTTTCCAAGAAAATCTGATATAAATTCCAGCATGGAAATCGATAATCATTCATATGCATATTAAGATTTTCATGAGTCATCAGTATGCCGGAGCTCCAAAGATTTTAAAAAACCAATTAGCGGGTATTTCATGTCTAAGAAAATTCTTGTAGTAGATGATGAAGAAGATATCTTAGAGCTCGTCAGATATAACCTGGCTTCTGAGGGGTATGATATCATCTGTGCAGCATCCGGCGAAGAAGCCGTAAAGCGGCTTGCGGGATCAAAACCATTTGATCTTGTGGTGCTGGATCTCATGCTTCCGGGAATCAGCGGCATTGATGTCGCCAGAAAGCTCAGAGCCGATCAGAAAACCCGTCATATTCCAATCATCATGCTCACTGCCAGAAGCGAGGAATCCGATATCATCAAAGGGCTTGCGCTGGCGGATGATTACATATCCAAGCCTTTCAGTCCTAAAATACTTTGTGCAAGAGTAAGCGCTCTTTTTCGCCGTAAAGGCGAATATTCCGAAAATGAGTTGATTAACAGAGGCGATATCACCATATATCCGGGACATCGCAGGGTTGATGTTTCAGGTAAACCGGTCGAGCTCTCCTTTTCGGAATTTCAAATTCTCATGGTTTTATGCAAGCGTCCGGGCTGGGTATATACCCGTTCTCATATAGTAGATGAGGTCAGGGGCGATAATTATCCTGTGACAGAGCGGAGCGTGGACGTTCAAATAGTGGGGTTGCGTAAAAAACTCGGCTCATGCGGACATTATATTGAAACCGTGCGAAGCGTCGGTTACAGGTTTAAGGAAAATCCATGAGAAAAAATTACTCCCTGTTCCTGAAACTGTTTCTTCCCCTACTGCTCATCGTTCTGATTCCGCTTCTTGCCTTCAGCCGGTATGCAGGTTATTCAATGCGCCGATTTTATATGGAACAGACATCCATAAATCTTGAAGCGCGGGCCAATCTGCTTAAAGATCAGGTAATGAATTATCTTTGGGCCGGAGATGAAAAAAAAATCGACCTGCTCTGCAAACGTGCCGGGAAATCCTCCGGTACGAGGATTACCGTACTGCACCTTTCCGGAAAAGTGCTGGGTGATTCGGAAAGAAACCCGGATGAAATGGAAAACCACTCTGACAGACCGGAGTTTGTGAAAGCAATAACCGGTGAAACAGGTATTTTTACGAGATACAGCGATACCCTTAACACGTCAATGATGTACCTCGCGATTCCATTATCTGAAGAAGGAAGGCCTGCGGCTGTTCTTCGAACTTCCGTGAGTATCAGCGCAATCGATAAACAGCTCGAGACAATTCAAAAACGAACATTTCTTGGTGTGCTGGTGGTCGCCCTGATAGCTGCCTTCGCAGCCCTTGTTTTTTCACGGCGCATCAGCAGCCCGCTGGAAAAAATCCGCGAAGGCGCGTTGCATTTTGCTAAAGGCGACCTTGCCTATCGCCTCCCGGTATTTGCTTCGGCCGAAACAGAATTGCTTGCAAAGACTATGAACGATATGGCGGCGAATCTGGATGACCGCATGCAGACGATTTTCCGCCAGCGTAATGAGCTTGAGTCCATTCTTTCCAGTATGACAGAAGGGGTCATAGCCGTTAATACGGAGGAAAAAATCATCAGCGTGAACCGGAGCGCGGCACGCATGTTTCATAGAGAACCTTCCGAACTCCTGAACCGGAGCGTTCAGGAAACTATCCGTAATCCGGATTTTCAGCGCTTTGTCAGGATTTCTATTTTGGATGAAAACACTTATGAGGAAGATATTTTCTTCCATCTCAAGGAAGAAAGCCTGCTGAACACCCGTTCCGCCCCGCTCAAAAATGCCGCGGGAGTGCGCATAGGCATCCTGATCATTTTAAACGATGTAACAAGGTTAAGACATCTTGAAAATATGCGCCGGGACTTTGCCGCGAATGTTTCACATGAAATAAAAACACCGCTTACGGCAATTAAAGGTTTTACTGAAACACTTAAATCCGGAGCCCTGAATCACCCTGAAGAAGCAGTAAGGTTTGTGGAAATCATTGAAAATCACACCAACCGGCTGATCGCCATCATCGAAGACCTGATGAAACTTTCGATCATTGAACAAAATGCCGATAATAAAACGATCAATCTTACAGAATGCCGGGTTCTGCCCATCCTTTCCGCTGCCATTAAGATCTGCCGGCCGAAAGCAGATGAAAAAGAGATACAGATTCTCTGTTCCCGTGACGAGACGCTTACCGCAAAACTTAATGCCGCGCTTATTGAGCAGGCGTTTGTAAATCTTCTGGACAATGCGATAAAATACAGCGAGCCCGGAAGCAGTATTGAAATAAAGGCGACGAGAGACGATTCCGAAATTGTCATCGTATTTCAGGACCACGGCATCGGGATCGGCACAGAACACCTTTCACGGCTGTTTGAACGGTTTTACCGCGTGGACGCATCCAGGAGCAGGAAAATGGGCGGTACCGGCCTCGGTCTTGCCATTGTCAAGCATATCGTAATTGCAAATGCCGGAAATATCTCCGTAAAAAGTACTCCAGGGAGAGGAAGCAGCTTTATTATTCATCTCCCTTTTCAGGCATCATGAAAGTTTTTTAGCATTTTTAATGAATTTTTCACAAAATCCTAATAATTTTCTAACAAAAGACCCTTACCCTTGGCCCCGAATGAAAAACGGATTTTCATTTTTAAGTAAAACAAACAGAGAACCCTTGGTTTTCTAAAATTAAAAATCATATTTGGTCAAGAATGGAGGGTAAGATGAAAAGAAAAAACTGGATAGCCGGTGTTGTAATTCCGGCAATAATGTTAACGGCCGGCGCGGCTTTAGCCGGGAATATATCGATGAACGGTTCGACAACCGTGCTTCCTATTGCTCAGAAAACCGCTGAAGCCTATATGAAAGAACATCCGGATGCGAAAATATCCATCTCCGGAGGAGGATCAGGAAACGGCATCAAGGCTCTGATCGACAAAACTACGGATATTGCAAATTCTTCGCGCGCCATCAAAAAAGATGAAATGGAGCAGGCAAAGGCAAAAGGCTCGGACCCGGTGGAGTTCATCGTGGCATTTGACTGCATAGTACCGGTTGTACATCCTTCAAACCCTATTAAGAATATAACCGTTGATCAATTGAAGGCGCTTTACAAAGGTGAAATCAGGAACTGGAAAGAGATCGGCGGAGCCGACAAACCGGTTGTTATTATTTCGAGAGACACATCTTCAGGCACCTATGAGGTCTGGGAAGAAAAAATCATGAAAAAAGAGCGCGTCTTTCCCGGAGCCCTGCTTCAGGCATCAAACGGCGCCATAGTTCAGGCTGTTTCCAAAAACCCGAATGCCGTTGGTTATATCGGTCTAGGATATATGGATAACAGTGTAAAGATGCTCTCCGTAAATGGAATTACAGGTTCAAAAGAGACCACGCTGAACAAGTCGTTTCCGGTCAGCAGGCCGCTTTATATGTATACGCCTGTAAAACCTGCCGGTGATATCAAAAAATTCATGGACTTTGTGATCAGCGACAAAGGACAGAAACTGGTGGAAGAAGAAGGTTTTATACCCTTGAAATAACATATTGTTTAACTGTTTAGCTTGGGTTAAATTTAATTACCGTAAGATTGTTCCCTGGGAAATGACGCACATTCCCCAGGGAACGTTATTTTTATTAACGAATACAAATTGCTTTTTATGAAGCTGTTAACTTATCAGAGGACTTTGAAAATCTGATGACAAATATCCGCAGCAGAACCGATAAATCGGTGCGCGTCTTTTTTTTCAGCGTTGCGCTGGCTTCATTTGCCATACTTTTCATGATCATGTTCTTTTTATTCATGGAAGGCATACCGATTTTCAAACATGTTTCAATAAAAGGGTTCATCTTCGGTAAATACTGGTACCCGACAGCAAGCCCGCCGGATTTCGGCATTTTTCCGCTTATTATCGCCTCCATTTCTGTAACGCTGGTTTCCGCCATGATTTCAATTCCTCTGGGCGTTATGACTGCCATATATCTGGCGGAGCTTGCGCATAAACGGACGGCGGAAGTTATCAAACCGGTAGTGGAACTGCTTGCAGCTCTTCCTTCCGTTGTAATAGGTTTTTTCGGAATGGTCGTGGTTGCTCCTTTTCTTCAGGAAACCTTTGGCATTCCTACAGGCCTGAACCTGTTTAACGCGGCGCTCATGCTTTCATTCATGTCCGTCCCCACAATATGCAGCCTTTCAGAGGATGCAATATACAGCGTGCCTGTCGCGCTCAAGGAAGGTTCCCTGGCGCTTGGCGCAACTCACTTGGAAACCCTGATTAGGGTCATTCTACCTGCTTCGATATCAGGCATAAGCACAGCTATCATACTGGGCATGTCGCGAGCCATAGGAGAAACGATGGTAGTACTTATGGTTGCCGGAGGCGCAGCCATGATCCCGGCATCCCTGTTTGACCCGGTTCGGCCCATGCCCGCCAGCATCGCAGCGGAAATGGCAGAGGCTCCGTTTCGCGGAGATCACTATTACGCCCTTTTTGCAACCGGCATAGTACTGTTTCTCTTCACGCTGATGTTTAATATCATAGCAGACCATTTTGCTCATAAATACCGCCAAACCGGGGAGGCGTCGCTTTGATGGAAGAAAAGAAGATTTTTGATTTCTCCTTCGAGAAGGTTCTTGTCCGGAGAAAACGGATACAGTGGCTTCTATTCATACTTTTCAGAATAGCCGCTGTTATTAACTGCATTGCATTATTCATGGTCGTCGCTTTTATCTTTCTGAAAGGATGGAAAGCCATAAACTGGGAATTTCTGACGCAGGTTCCGCTTGAGTCCATGACAAAAGGCGGCATTCTTCCCTGCATCGTCGGGACGCTCTGCCTTGGTATCGGGGCGATCGTAGTTGCATTGCCCATAGGCGTTGCTTCGGCCATTTATCTCAATGAATATGCCCGCCCCGGAAAAGTGCTGCGGTTGATCCGGCTTGGAATAAATAATCTGGCGGGAGTTCCGTCTGTTGTTTTCGGCTTGTTTGGACTCGCTTTTTTTGTCATCTGGATGAATATTGGCGAGAGCATTCTTGCCGGTGTATTGACACTTGCCGCCATGACGCTTCCGGTCATAATCGGTTCCACGGAAGAAGCTTTAAAATCGGTCCCCGGCACATACCGGGAAGCATCACTCGCGCTCGGCGCCACCAGATGGCAGACAATTTACCGGGTAGTGCTCCCCGCCGCACTTCCCGGAATTCTGACCGGTGCAATTCTTGGTTTAAGCCGGGCGGCAGGAGAAACGGCGCCGATCATGTTTACGGCAGCAGTTTTTTATACGCCTGATCTTCCTTCGTCGCCATTTGATCAAGTCATGGCTCTGCCTTATCATATTTACGTTCTGGCAACAGCCGGAACAAATATCGAGGCCACCCGTCCGCTCCAGTATGGTACATCGCTTGTGCTCATCACCCTTGTGCTTGGAATGAACCTTGCGGCAATCGTATGGAGAGCACGGCTTCGTAAAAAAATGAAATAAAGAGGATAGTAATGACCGAAAACTGCAAGATGAGCGTAAAGCATCTGAATTTTTACTATGGCAGGGCCCAGGCGCTTTATGATATCTCCCTTGATATAAAAAAATCTCAGGTTACGGCTCTTATCGGGCCTTCGGGTTGCGGGAAAAGCACTTTCCTGCGCTGCCTGAACAGAATGAACGATCTTATTCCCATAAGCAGGGTTGAAGGTGAAATCATTCTCGATAATTTCAATATAAATGATCCTTCGCTCGATGTCGTTATGCTGAGGCGGCGAGTAGGCATGGTTTTTCAAAAACCCAATCCTTTTCCGAAAAATATTTTTGATAATGTCGCCTACGGGCTGAGAGTTAACGGGGTACAGGACAAGGCATTTATTGAAAGCAGAGTCGAGGAGAGTCTTAAAAAAGCGGCTCTGTGGGATGAAATAAGGGACCGCCTGCATGAATCGGCGCTGGGGCTTTCAGGCGGCCAGCAGCAGAGGCTGTGCATCGCCCGGGCCCTTGCCGTTGAACCTGAAATCGTGCTTATGGATGAACCTGCATCGGCTCTTGACCCTATAGCAACGCAGAAAATTGAAGATCTTATAGGGGAACTAAAGGAAAACTACACGATCATTATCGTAACACACAACATGCAGCAGGCTGCAAGAGTCTCCGACATGACTGCTTTTTTTTACATGGGAAAGCTGATTGAACTGGATGAAACCGATACTTTGTTTACGCGTCCCAGGCTCAAGCAGACAGAAGATTACATAACCGGCCGCTTCGGCTGATAAACCGCAGTTTAACAAAAACCGTAACATTTTAAAGCCGTGAAACGAAATGGTTAAAAAAATGTTTCTTTTATAACAGCTTCTGAGGGGTAAATATGGCAAAACATTTTCAGAGAGAACTAGAAAAAATCAAAAAAAGCATCCTGAGCCTCGGGGCCCTGGTGGAAGACCGGGTGAGACTGGCCATCAAAAGTATTGATAAAAGAGATGCCGACATTGCAGAACAGATTATCAGGATGGACTATGAAATTGACGAGATGGAAGTAGATATCGAAGAAGAGTGTCTTAAGGTGCTGGCGCTGCATCAGCCGGTGGCTGTTGATCTGCGGTTTCTGGTAAGCGTGATAAAGATCAACAATGATCTTGAGAGAATCGCGGATGAAACTGTGAACATAGCACATCGCGTCAAAACAATTTCAAAAAACAAGGATTTCAAGTTCATTTTCGATTACGCCACTATGGCCGAAAAAGCCAGCACAATGCTGAAGATGAGCCTTGACGCCATGGTCCGGCTCGATACGGATACGGCGTTTAAAGTGTGTCTTATGGATGATGAGGTAGACGTATTTGTCGGGCTCGCTTACGAACAGTTGAAACAATCCATCAGCGCGATGCCAGATAATACTGGCGTTCTGATCAATATGTTTCTGATTTCGCGCCACATTGAACGTATCGCCGACCATGCGACCAATATTGCCGAGGAAGTTATATACGTGACGGATGGCGAGATTGTCCGTCACGGGAAATTTTGAAATTGCGATAACCGTTAATATTCATTTATCCAGTTCTGAATTGCGGCTTTGATATTGTCGCGGATCCTGCGCATAGATGCCATTTTCTGCTCATGATTTCCGGTAATGCTTTCCGGGTCATCAAAAGGCCAGTGAAATCTCTTTGCAATCCCTGGGAAAACAGGACATTTTTTTTCGGAAGAATCATCACATACCGTAATCACAAAGTCATACAACCTGCCCTGCGTGAAAAACTCGAACACACTGGCGGATTTTTTCAAACTCAGATCAAAGCCAATTTCCTTCATCACCTCAACTACAAGTGGATTTATAACCTTAGGTTCCAGACCCGCGCTTTCCGCAAAGAATCTGTCTCCTGCTAAATGATTGAGAAATGTTTCTGCCATCTGACTTCTTCCGCTGTTATGCACACATACAAACAGAACTTTTTTTCTTTCCATACAACACCCTCCTTAAAATATTAATAGTGATTGTCAGAATCATGTTCCGATTTGTGACCGTTCAAATTATTTGAGAATTGGTCTGTGACAATTACTATAGCCATTATAATTTTGCTATAAAGTTATTCAATCATTATTCAGATTGATTTGAATATATAGATAAATTGTTAAACCATTATTCACGTTATGTTAGTATTTTATTAGAACCGATTTCATAACTAAGAAAAAAGTTATCAGGAAACCATCAAATAGATTGAGATTTTCTATAATCGACAACGGCAACAAGCTATGCTTGGTTATTCGTTTCAGGCTGATTTTGAGAAGCAGTCCAAAGAGTGGCAATCCGCGGCACATACAAACAGATTGTAGAGAGGGTCTGGCAAAACTGGACAGGTGCATAAGTGAGAAAGATGCTCTATA
>CAZOEH010000064.1:0-2178 GCA_964578785.1 uncultured Desulfonema sp.
CCGGATATATTTTTTATAACTCATGTCGGTTTTCCCTCATTAATACTTTCACGGTGAAAAGATACAGTTATTCGACCCGAAATCGTCATTCTCCCTGAAGGGACAATCCGGCAGGTAAGCCCTGCCGTCCACCAGATAAAAATACTTGAATTCATTCATTCGGTTCAGTGTGACTTTCCACATTCCTGAATCGTCCCTCAGCGCCTGAACCTCTTCGAACGGATCACCGGGGATCACCAAAACCACTGACTTTGCATGCGGCGCCGTCAAATACATGTCGAGATGGCCATTCTCAATAACATGGTAATGGGCAGCGCAGCCCGCTGCCGCAAAAAGAGCAGCCAAAACCGGTAAAATGATCTGTTTCACGTTTGCAATTTAACCTTCAGAATGGAGTTTTCTCCACCGAAGTCATCGATTTCGTGCGCCGCTATCGTCGGGTCGGGCAGTCTCCGGTTTCCCTCTACGATGTAGCTGAACCGATGTTCCCCTTCCGGAAGATTCAGCGTTGTTTCCCAGTAACCGCTCTGACCGGCAAGTTTCAGAGGAATTCTTTTCCAGCCGCTGAAACTGCCGGCAAGCTCGACATGCTGCGCATCCGGTTGATAAATGACGAACCGGTAAGGCAGCAACCGGTTTTCCTGGCGGGGGTAGAAAACAACCAACAGTATTGCTGCTGCAACCAGTCCGGCAGCGGCAACAGCAAACGGCCGGAACAGATTCAGATGCCAGGGGTTTCTGTGCTCCTTTATATTCAGCGCCGGAATATGGTCAACGACTTCCGAACGTATGAGTTTTTCCTGTTCAAGCAGGTTTACCGTATCATCTTTGAACTTCTCATGCCCATGTATCGTTTCAACAAAAATAATCTTGTCGTCCAGGCTCAGTTCGTTGTCAATATACATGCTGATCAGGTTGTCATTCATTTTTCTCCGCCTTAAGATACGCTCTGAGTTTATTCCGGGCGCGATGGATCTTTACTTTTACGTTGGCCTCGCTGATCCCAGCTATTTGAGCCACCTCACGATAGGACATTTCACTGCTCACAACGAGAGAAAGCAGGTCTCTTTCATCATCATCAAGCTGCCGCATGGCAGCCAGCACCCGGCGATACTCTTCACGAACCATGAAATCGCGCTCGTGGCTCTCAACCGGCTGGTCATCATCCTCCAAAACTGCCGGAGTCCGTTTCCGCCTGCGAAGCGAATCAAGTACGAGATTCCTGCCGATGGTGTAGAGCAACTGCGGCGCATAGTTTTCCGCCGTGTATTTTTCATAAATACGAGTAAAGCTCTCCTGCATTATGTCGCAGGCCAGTTGATAATCACCCGAGCGCCGGACAAGGTAAGCCAGAAATTTCCGCCGATGCCCATTATAGAAATCTTTAAATGTCTTCACATACTCTATTTAACGCAAAACCGGTTAAAAGGTTACATACAATTTTCAGGTATTCATGGATGGAATTCCGTGCCTGATCCTGCCTGTCGCGGCAGGGATTACTCCGATATTGAGTCATGATAACTTATTGATTTACAGGCTCAGCGGATCTCTTCCATATAACGCCCGTTTGGATCATCTTTCCCTGAATATGGTTTTTTAATGCGGAGCCCTACGCTTTGGCCTTGATTCTGGTCCTTATCGTATCCATCCGCACCCTTCCTGTATTTATCAACTTTTTTGACTTCTACCGCATTTTCTTTTCTATTTTGATTTTCCGGAATTGTTTTAGGATTGTTTTTCCGGCCCTTTTGATTGTGCGGATTATACTTGAATCTTTCGCCGGATTTACCGACTCTCGGAGGTTGAACAAACAGAAAGGAGGAATAATCCTGATATCTTCCCTCTTCCGTTTTATCTATTTTTTCTTCAAGTTCTTTAACAGCCTCTATTTCCCTTTCCCTCGCCCCTTTTTCTTCTCTGACGGCTTTTTCCAGTTTGGTGACCGCTTCTATTTCTCTTTCCTTAATTTCTTTCTCATCTTTCACTGCTTTTTCAGCAGCCTGCTGCTCCTCATACGCCTTTCGCTGTTCAATGAATTCCCGATACTTAGCCTCATCAAATATGATTTCTTCTTCTCTGCGAATAGTTTTATCCGTTTCTTTCGGCGCTATATTTGAAAAATGTTTTATGCCGTTTTCATCAGTCCAGATGTATAAATCCGCATAAACACCGGCAGGA
>CAZOEH010000064.1:2188-2779 GCA_964578785.1 uncultured Desulfonema sp.
TGTTTGATAAAAACTCTCTTTTTATAATTGGAATATAAGAAGAAGGGTTTTGCGTGTCAATGAGGATTTTGGCCGCAAAATACGGGCTATCGTCTTTATTACGGAATTCTCTTCAGCGCGACTTGTGAGAAAGCAGTAAAACTATGCCGCAGACAAATGTTGCGGCCGCAACGGTCACGAATCCGAGCGGGTAGCTGCCGCTTTTTTCAACAAGCACGGAAAAAGCGGGAAGCCCGACCAGGATGCCGGCAAATGTAAAAAAAAGTGACCCGCCGGTCGCCATTCCGGCCAATTCAGGCTTTGCAACGCGCGCGACCTCGGCGAGATAGACGCCATTCCAGCCGATAGCGGCGGCTCCGAAAAGCGCGCAGACGATCAGCACCGCAAAAAAGGACCATTCCGGTGAGAAGGCTGCCGATATAAGCCCGCATGCGGTCATGGCAATGCCTAAAATACCAAGCATAAGACGGGGGTTTACACCCCGGTCGACCAGCGCGCCCCATATGATTCTTCCGATGATCCCGCCTGTCTGGGCGGTAGCCAGGATAATCCCTGCCCGGACCAGGGTCATCTTCACGTCTTCGATTAAAT
>CAZOEH010000064.1:2789-11308 GCA_964578785.1 uncultured Desulfonema sp.
GATAAAGGATATCAGGGACAATTGCATCGTGGAAAAGAAAATTGAAGCAATGACGATATAGCGCAATTGAGGGTGAGAAACAGCCATTTTTACCGACTCAACCACATTTTTCCAGGATAGCCGTGTTAGAGCAGAACGCTCTGTGTCAAACTGTTTCCGGTAACGGTGCAGGAAAATACCAAGAATTAAACACAATGCACCCACCAGTATTGCCGACATTTTCCAGCCACAGAGAATAACAAGATGCGGGACAATCGCGCCTGCCAGTGCACCGCCGACCGGAACACCGGTCTGCTTGATGGAAAAGACGACCGACATCATTGAAACAGGCGTGGTTCGAACCAGCAGATGGGAGCTGGCAGGCGTCACGGGCCCGTAACCGATCCCCATGACCAATGCCCCTATGATCATCATGGGAAGAACCGGGATTGAAAATGTCCCCAATCCCAGAGCGCACAGGGCCAGGCATACCTGGCTAACTCCGATTGCCCCGAACCGGTTGATAAAATATCCGCTGACAGGCGCTATAACTGTCGCGCCAAGATAAATCAGGGACATGAATATGCCGACATAGCTGGAGGGAACATTTATTTCGCCAGCCGCCGCCGGCATCAATACAGGAATGGCTACCGTGCTCATTGATACCATTGCCTGTACCAGCAGAGTGAGTACTACCGGAAGGATAACTCCTGACATCGGATTGATAAGGTGTTGTTTTTTCACGGCGGGAATATATGAGGAAGAGTTTTCTGAGTCAAGAGGATTATGGCTTCAAATTACGGATGCCCCGGATACGGCTTTCCTGCTGGTTTATTAATCGGATTCCCCGATTTCGACCCGGTTGCGGCCATTCCGTTTGGCCCTGTACATCGCGGTGTCGGCGCACCTGATCCATTCATCGGCTGATTGACCGGCACGCTGCGCGCAAATGCCCACACTCACCGTCACCTTCTGGTCCTGAAGCATCGGAGCCTGCTCGATACGCAGGCGCAGGTCATCCGCCACTGCGAAGGCGTCTGTCGTATTGGTATCCAGCAACAGGATTATGAACTCCTCTCCGCCGATCCTGAACAGCATGTCCACTACGCGCTTCCGGCCATTGATGACAGCCACTATTTTGCGCAACACCTGGTCGCCGGCTTCATGTCCCAAACGGTCGTTGATCGCCTTGAAGTGGTCAATGTCGATCATCAGCATCACATTGTTCGGCGCGCGGCGCTTCCCCTGTTCGACCATATGTTCCAGTGTCTGTTCCATCCGGCGGCGATTGAATGAGCCGGTCAGCGGGTCGGTGAGCGCCTGCCGCATAAGCGCCTCCTGCAGTTCACCCACAACGTTGAGAACGATATTGATCATTATGACCGTAAGCAACATCGTCGCAAAAATACGGGTCGACAGCACAAAACTGACCCAGTGTGCCACAAACAGTGTCAGTGTGACGATAATGGCCAGGCTGAAGAGTAACGCCAGGCGTCGCGGCAGCATGAAGTAGCAGATAAGCACCACCGGGAAGCCCCAGAGAGCGCCTATGATGCCCTGCCGCACTACGGCAAAAAGAACGCAGATAAGCATCAGCAGAACCACCACACCAAACGGCACCGGCGATGGTTTGCCCCGTCGCAGCGCCAGTACGACCACCAGCAGCACGGCCTGAGCGAACAGAATAAACAGACCGATATCGAAGCGCCCCTGCAGCAGATTGTTGATCGCAAAGATGGTCAGCAGCAGCAGCGCGGTAATGCCGACCGGAAGGATGATGCGATTGCGGTAATCAGCCATCACATCGGTTTTGCTGAGCATTATTCTGCGTAACCAACTGATAAGGAGTTTCATTTATTTACTTATTTTTACCTTTTCCGCGATTTTACGATGGCCGCCGGAAGCTTCTTCTTTGCTTTTTAATTCCCGGAAGATATACGGTCAAATTCGTGTTTAACCTTTTCTTTAAGATTACGAAAAGCGGTAGAACCCGGCTTTATACCCATTTTTTCAGCGATAACACCCCATCCTTCGCCTTTAGATCTTTCATATTCCCCACGCACCGAACTTAGCGGCTTCCCGCTGAAAACAGAAATGTGCACGATCATAAATACATCCGCCGGGGGAATTCCTGCGGCCAGCATCTCATGAATCTTTGGCTGAGGAGGCTCTTTTATACGCATAAGTTTTTCATGAAATTCTTCGATATCGGCAGCAGCCTTTTTGTGTATGCTTAAAGCGAAGTTATTAAGAGACTCGATATCCTCCCTGGCTTTATCAAGTACCTCCCCGGGACTTGCATCTAAAGCTGATAAGCTGAAAGCAAATAAAACCGACAAAAACAAAACCAGTCTCTTCATAACAGCCTCCTTTACGTAATTGTTCAGTGGCGCGCTTTAAATTCGAATTCACCGGAGGGCGGTTTTCGGTATCTTCGCTCAAACCCCGTGATGAACCTGTTTATTCTCATTATATATATTTTTTATCTTTTAATATATCCCATATCAACAAGTTTCCGCATAACCAGTCCTGTTTCACCAAAACTGTTATAAATCAATTTTGAACTGATTGTAGCCGATGATACGGCATCAACTTTTGCATTAAAAGGTCTCTCTTTTAAAAGCGATTTTCCCGCAAAATTGTTTTGCATTTTATTTATATCTTTTTCATCCCATTTTTCATTGTTCAGTTTTGATATTGAAATCGGGATAAATTTTATAAATTTGCCCGTTTCATCAAAACTGTAAATATAAAATACATCATGGCAGTCGACACATGGTATTTTCCGTGCGACAACACGCGCGAATACGCGTCTCTCCGGCCTGCCCGGAACCCATGTATAAACATCTCCCAATTCTTTCAGGTTTATTTTTTCTATCTTATCGGGGCGTTTTCCCTCTACAATCAGGCTCTGGCCGACTTTTTCCATCAATTCGCTTTCTGTGACCGGGAGAACAGGTTCCTTCTTCGCTTTGTCATCCGGCTTCTTATTTATCGTTATATCTGATCCGGCAGTACTCAATTTAAAAGCGTTGTTTACCATTGAAAAGAGTTTCCCCTTATCTTCGAGTCTGCCCAGAAATGAATCCACAACAAGCAGGCGCCCCTTCCCGTATGGCCGCGCAAAAATAAAAAAAGGGGTCGGGGGTTCGCCGATCAACTGATGAAATTTAAATTTTTCATCCGGTACAATCGGAAAATCATACTTCTTTTCCACAAAATCGATATCAAATGTATTATTCCCCACGGCTATTCCGATTATCTTTACATTATTTTTCAGTTCGGCGTCCTTCTCAATTCCGGCGTATAATTCATTTATATATGACCTCATATATTGGCAGGACGCTCAGTAAACATTGAGGACCTCTATGATCAATAACTTTACATCCATTTCAGCGGGTTGAAAAATGCCGCTCTTTTTCAGCATCAGGTATGATCTGTCCGCTTTACCTTTTGGAACCGGAACCGAAAAAGCAGGAATAATATCCCCTGCCCGGAGTAAACCTTTCGGAACATCAGCCGCTTCCCCGGTCTGGTGAAAGAGGTTCATGCCCAATAAAATAGATGCAACAATAATGGACTTCTTCCATGTTTTTATTTTATTTTTCATACCCTCACTCCCATTCATTGTTAGTGGTCATCCGGCAAGCAACGAAGATGAATCCCAGGGCAATTCTGAGTCGGGCAGACCATGTTCTCCCATTTCCCGCAAGGTTACATAATGATATCACACTTATCGGGGAAATGACATCATTGATAATTTTTTGATAAATACTCCCTCTTTTACGATGGGAATATGTGAAGAAAGGTTTTGTGCGTCAACGAGGATTCCGGTCGCAAAATGCGGAATCTTGTGAATATTGCGGATCACTGGTCCTGCATTTTCTTGATAATGCCTTTTCATGAATCGAAAAAGCGGATAATGCTATTTTTTGATAGCAGTCCTTTGATAATTTATTGACGTTACCGGTATCGCCTATCCTTCAAGGTCTTTTTTCATTCTCTCATATTCTTCCCTGGTGATTTCTCCCTTTGCGTAACGCCTCTTTAAGATATCCATGGGACTCTCATTCTGTGTCGGCGTCCCGCTCTTCTTATTCTGGGCCTGAACAATGAAATAGATCACCAATCCGATAACTATCAGTAATATTATCCACATGAACATACCTCCGTATCCAAATCCGTAATGCATCATGGGGCCCCATCCACCGGGACCGTGCTGGCCATAGTAACCTTCACCGGCGCAGGACATAAGCAAACCGGTTATCATCATAAGAGATAATTTAAGATATTTTTTCATATTCACGATCTCCTCATTTTATGGTGGCAATCGTTCAAGGACGGCTATTGAATTATAAATTATAAATATAAAGGGCGTTGTCCCCGAT
Organism: uncultured Desulfonema sp.; assembly: GCA_964578785.1. Lineage (GTDB taxonomy): Bacteria > Desulfobacterota > Desulfobacteria > Desulfobacterales > RPRI01 > RPRI01. The sequence continues at coordinate 7,157 of CAZOEH010000064.1, forward strand.
AACCGCCCTTTGTTGAGGTGCGACGAGTCGATCAGAGTCTGAAGGATGAAAGACGAAAACACTCTCCATTTTGTGATAGAGCTTTACCAGAGGTGTATCGATTTACCTCAGCGACACGAAGTACCGCATCGGTCTCAGAAATCGGAGAGACCTCGGAAAGCCGCCCGAGTCCTATGGAGTTGACGGAAGTGCCGATTCGTACTCCGCTGTTCTCAGACAACCACCATCGATCATGAATTGGGTGTTCACCTGTCGAGACCTTGCCGATCATGATAATGGTGACCTCGCCGGGGTCAGAATCAGAAACAGTCATCCGCCAATGCGACTGATATGCATCATCCCATGGCTGCTGGACACGCGTATCCTGCTGATGCTTGCGACTCGTGAGGACAAAGACCGGAATGATTAAATTCACGCTACGGATCAGTTTGATCAGTTCCAACTCCTCGAGGCCAAAGTAGGGGTCCGTAATTTTGATGAAGCTGGTCGCCTTGGATGCCAACTCTTTAAGAATGGTCAAGGCTTTTTCTCGTTCCCCAGGGCGGATCAGACTGGCCTTGGATGACTCGGATCGACGCGCTGCAGAAATTCCCGAGTCAGTGATGGATCGAATACGGGTCGAAATCCTGAATGCAAGTTCAGCCGACAGGCGGGAAGCTTCGTAGAGAGGCCTCAGAAAAGTATTGGCCTGATCAGTATCTGAATACTGGCGCACAGCGTTTTCAATTACCCAAGAGAGCACCACATAAGCATCCTGCAAATTCATCTGACTTGCATGTTTAATATACTGCCTTGTCAAGCTAATATGAACCGGATTTATCCGGTTGGAGTTGAGTCCGGCCAACATCATTTTTGCGAATTCTACATGATGCTCACTATTTTGGTCTTGCTTCAAGGCATCGTTTTCGCCTGAAGCAACTCTTTCGCGCAGTTTCAGCAGTTCAATCTGGCGCTTGGTCTGTGACCTTGCGAACTCTCGTCCAGGATCATCGTCGGATTCTGACGCCAAGCTACTAGCGAACTCGGGGTCTATTCTGTGTGCGAAATCAATAATACGGCGTCGTGATTTCGGAAAATCTGTAGGATTCATTGGCATTGTCTCATTCCATGCTTGCCTCAGGCAATCCTTACTTAAATGCTTGTCAACGTCTGCACATAACCTGGCCAGTTCTTCATAGTGACCGCAACGATCCTCAAAAGTAGAAATTTTTGGAATTAAGGCCTTCGCCTCCTTGAACAACTGGATGGCCTTTGCCGATTCCTTATTTGGCATCGCGGCACCTATTCCCATTAGAACAAAAGCGTTATCCGCCACGTTGGGAATTAATCTTGCCCTCTTTGATAAAGCATCCCAGGGCCTCTTGTCGCGTTCTAGTCGAGCGATTTGAGCCTCGGCCAGAATCTTATAACCCTCATGCTTAATATATTCGGGGTTTGGAAACTTCGCATTAATGAGATTTTGCAGCTTTTGTAGAACGTCGGCAATCTGAGGCTTACTGAACTCGCTCCAAAAACGTTTGCTAATGCTATCCACTAGAGACTCCAAATGCCAGTATACCACATCGTCAGCCTCCAAGCATTGCAGTACCTCAAAAGCATCAAGAAAAATCTCATAATTGACTTTACACTGAGGTTTACTTGCAGGATCGTAAGTCTCCGAAGGCAAATGGTTCATTATCAAGAAGGAACAGATCTCGCTATAAGCATCATCTCGATAAGGCATCGGTAGCTTGTCTATCAACTGCCTGGTAGAAGCATGGTGGGCGCTATGTAGTGCTGGGGCAACTAAGGAGATGACCTGCCAGCGACTCTCCTTATCCGCAATAATATCAGAATCCAGGATGGGACGAACCCGCTCTGATATAATTTCTTGACAGCGTTTCGCATCATGCGCCATGAAGAACTTTAGCGCCAATTCACTCCAAGCAATGGCGCGAACGCCAATGGCGGGAATGTTATCGATAATTTCCTGAAGCGATTCAAAGTCCTCTTCGGTGTAAAGCTTGCGCTTTATCAGACCGCCAAAACAGCGGATGGTAAGCTTGACGCAGCTGATGTAGCTCATCGCCATATTGCGACAGTCTAAAACAATCTCATTTCTCGCTTTCACGGTCCTGGCTAGAAAATCGCGGCTGAGTTCAGGGGAACACTTCGCCATCAGAGAAACGATCTTGAAACCGGCATCTACCTTGGACCAACCCGAGTCAATTGTTTCCCAAACATCTCCCAGTTCTTCCAATAGCGAATCAAGTAATGATTGAGAAAAGGCACTCTTGTGATCAAGGAGGATCTCAAAAAGCATGCAAACGGCTTGGCACCTCTCCTCGGCATCAGGAATATCTTTAACCCACTGGCGCAGAGTGATGACATTGGGAATAAAGGAGGCCAAGTCCTTCTTTCGAGTCAACAATCCCCGCAAGACTGCACGCGTCGCTTTTGCCCGCATGGGAAGAGACTTGAGCTTCCCATAAGCATCTGTCAAGGCAGTAAAGCTTGCCTCGGAAGGGGTCTCTTCCGCCACTGCTTCCACAAATCTGACAAGCGCAGCCTCACGCCGTGGGGACGTGTTTAGCCTGCCAACAACTTCCAAGGCAATTTTTGTGTCGCTGCGAGCCAAAGCCCCAATCGCAGGACGGACAGCCTTATAATGATCTGCTGTCTTGGTCAGGATTTCTTCAACAATTGTCTTTAAACCATCAATCACGGCGGAATGAATACCGCTGATCGCTTCAAACAGTTTGTCTTGGTCGATTAGCTTTAGAACTCTGGTCAAAACCGCAAATGCCGCTAGTTTTGTGCCAGGGTCCATCAGAGCATCCACGTAGATGAATAAATCTATCAACCTGTCCGAAGCGGCGTCTCTGTTGTAACGCACTTCAGCCTCTGCCAACGTAGCCTGAAGTTTGACGTATTCCGCCGTTGGCCCAGTCGATTCAATAGGGCCCTTTAATCCATCGAATCGGCCAATAATCGCTTTCACTTGTTCAAGATCAGGAATATGTACCAATGGCAAAGCCAGCTCTTGATAGACCTTGGCATTAGCCGTGTAGGCTGTTGTTTTGAGTATTGTGTTCAGCGCGTATTCCACAACGGTTGCGGAGTCCCGACGTTTGGCATTTGTCACCGTCCATGCTTTTAATGCGAAAATCCGGTCAGATGCCTTCTCCCACTTGTCCACATCAGCTATCACCCCCTCAGCACTGTATCCACCAAAGAAGATTGACATAGTATTAATGAACTTCTGAATCTTTGGATCTTTCACCTTCGCGCAAAGTGCCTGATGTGTCGACTCCATTCCGCCAACACCGTCTCCTTTTTCCATCAACGCCCTGAAAGAGAGCCTAGTCAATGCAAGGTCAAGCCTGTCCTCAGTTCCCCCCTTGCCGGTGCACTCCTGAACCAGTTCAATAGCAAGCTCGGGGTGTGTATAAAGCAGATCTGAAGCAATCTCGACTCCACGCTCACCTAGACTGCCGCGATCAATCATGCGGTAGAGTTGCTGGATCTGGTCGTTCAACTCCATCTCGATCGGCAAGGACTTGATCTTCTTCGCCTTGGCAACCACAGCCAGTAGTTGAAGGCGATCCTCTTTCGTGACCATTCGCTGTACTAATGCATAGGCCGCCGAGAAATCGTCAAGTGCGACATATGCCTCGATCTCGGAACGCCACGACTCGGAACTCTCGATGCTATCAATCGTAGCCCTCTGAAGGCCAAACCTCAGAAGATCACCATCGCGTGTCAGGCTGAGGGCGGTCTCTACACCAAGATCAGCTTTCTGATGAAGGGGTATCCACGAATCCCCGCAATCAATCAGACTGCCAATATGCGTTGGAGATAGGTAAGTCAACAACTCCTCATAGCGACCTGCCTGGTGTAAAAAACCCGGTAGATGCGTCAAGGCATCGGCACTTTCAGGTGTGTTCAATAGGTCTGAGATGACCGTATCCAGGACACTGCGTCGCAGTGTGGACAAGCGATTCGCAGCGAAGCGTTTGAACACATCTAAAACAAACTCGATCCTTTGACCATCGTTCCTCCGTTCTACAAAATTACAACAGGCCAGTTTTTTATCAAGCTCGACAGGTTCCGTTTTACAGAGCCGGGCAAGAGACGCTATCGAATGACAGCGACGATCAAACGCGAGGATAG